>CAJKJS010000137.1 GCA_905200265.1 uncultured Oscillospiraceae bacterium | reverse complement strand
CCGAGATTTTGTTTATCGGCAATAGGGGCGGTATGGAAGAAAAGCTGGTGCCAAAAGCCGGTTTCGATATGAAAACCATCGTCATTTCCGGGTTCCAGCGGAAAATGACGCCCAAAGCCATGGTACATAATGTAAAAACCGTGATGCGGGTGCTCTCGTCCTCCCATCAGGCCAAGGCGATTATCAAAGCGTTTCAGCCCGATTTGTGCGTGGGGACCGGCGGCTATGTCAGCGGGCCGGTGATTCGCACCGCCATGAAAATGGGCATTCCCGCCGTGATTCATGAACAGAACGCGTACCCCGGGGTGACGAACAAAATGCTGTCCGGCGATGCGGCCCGGGTGATGCTGGCGGTTTCCGATGCGCAAAAGCACCTGAAACCCAATGCCCGCTGTGTGTTAACCGGCAACCCCATCCGCCCCGATATTCTGCGGCAGGAGCGGGAAAGCGCCCGCCGCCGGCTGGGGGTGGATGACCGCCCGCTGATTTTGTCCTTTGGCGGCAGTTTGGGGGCCCGCAAGGTAAACGAAGCCGTGGCCGATTTACTGACGCACACCATTCCCACCGGGCAATTCCAGCACATCCATGGGTACGGCCAGTACAGCCGCTGGATGCCCGATTTGCTGCGGGAAAAGGGGATTGACCCCGAGAAAACGCCCCAGCTGGATTTGCGGGAATACATTCACGACATGCCCGTGTGTTTAGCCGCCGCCGATCTGGTCATCAGCCGGGCGGGCGCGATGACGCTCAGTGAAATTCAGGCCACCGGCAAGGCCTCCATTCTGATTCCTTCGCCCAATGTGGCCGAAAACCACCAGTACCACAACGCGATGG
Organism: uncultured Oscillospiraceae bacterium; assembly: GCA_905200265.1. GTDB lineage: Bacteria > Bacillota > Clostridia > Oscillospirales > Acutalibacteraceae > Heritagella. Next base: position 4,228 of record CAJKJS010000137.1, on the reverse strand, counting down.
CTCTGGTAAACCGGGGCGCCGCTGAAATTGTGGAAGAAAAAGACCTGACGGGCGACGTGCTGTGGGAAAAGGTACAGAAAATTTTCGCCCAGCCCGGCGGGGCCGCCCAGTTGGGCGAAAAGGCCGCCGCCATGGCCATTCGCAATGCAAACGAACGGATTTACGACGTGATGATGGAAGTAGTAGCCGAAAAGAAGGCCTGATGCTTCCCGGCGTGAAGCAAGTTTTTTCGCCGCCGCATACTATGGAGCAACTTGAACCGAACCGGTAGAAAGGGTGTTCCAGAACATGGCAGTGCTCGTCATCGATGGGCCGTGCCGGTTACACGGCGCGATCAACGTACATGGAGCAAAAAACAGCACCTTGCCACTGCTGGCGGCCTGCTTGCTTTGCCGCGGGCAGGTGGTGCTGCACAATTGCCCCAGGCTTTCCGATGTGGAAACGGCGTCGCAAATCCTGCGCCAGCTGGGCTGTGTGGTGCAGCGGCAGGACGACGCTCTGGTGGTGGACCCCCGGGGGGTGTGCGGGTATTCCATTCCCGAAGCGCTCATGCGGGAAATGCGGTCTTCCATTGTGTTTTTGGGGGCGTTACTGGCCCGTATGGGGCAGGCGCGGCTTTCGTTCCCCGGTGGTTGTGAACTGGGTCCCCGGCCCATTGATTTGCACCTGCGGGCGCTCCGGCGTCTGGGGGTGAAAATTTATGAAGACCACGGGGAACTGGTGTGCCAATTGGGACGAAGAATTACCGGCACCAATTTATCCCTGTCGTTCCCCAGTGTGGGCGCTACGGAAAATATCATTCTGGCTTCCTGCTGCGGAAAAGGCACCACGGTGCTGCACGGGGCTGCACAGGAACCGGAAATTGAAGATTTGTGCCGGTTCCTCAATGCCTGTGGGGCGAAGATTGTGGGGGCCGGAAAAAGCACGCTGCAAATCGAAGGGGTCGACAGCCTGTCGGGGTGCGACTATACGGTGATGCCCGACCGGATTGAAGCCGCCACCTTTTTGTGCGCGGCAGCCGGTACGGGGGGCGAAATCACCGTGCAGCGCGTGGTGCCGCGGCACTTGCAGCCGGTTTTATCCCTGCTGGAAGAAGCCGGGTGTACCCTGCGGGAAGAAAAAACGGCGGTTTCCCTAAAAGCCCCGCCCCGGTTGCAGGCGGTGCATGCGGTGCGCACGCTGCCGTATCCCGGGTTCCCCACGGATGCGCAGGCTCCCATGCTCAGCATGTTGTGTACCGCCGAAGGCACCAGCATGGTAACCGAAACGATCTTCCTCAACCGGTTTAAATATGTGGGAGAGCTGCTTCGGTTGGGCGCCAGGGTGAAGGTGGAAGACCGGGTGGCCGTGGTGGAAGGGGTGCCAAAACTCAGCGGGGCGCCGGTGGTGGCGCCGGATTTGCGCGGCGGAGCCGCCCTGCTCATCGCCGGGTTGTGTGCCGAAGGCGAAACCGTCGTAGGCGGGGTCGAGCACATCGACCGGGGATATGAAAAAGCGGAAGAGAGCTTCCGGCAATTGGGGGCGCCTGTCTGCCGCCTGCCGGGTGGCGTGGAAAAGGAACGATAACGGATGCCGCAAGGCGGAAAGAAGGGATAGTCATGGGCCGTGGGCAACAAGGTGGAAAACAGAGAAACGCCGTCAGGCGGCAGCGCCGGGGGGCGACCCAACGGGCCCGCCGCCGGCGGCGGATGCTGATCGTCTTTTATCTGCTCATCTTTCTGTTTGTGGTGACGGCGGCGGTTTCGCTTTCCCTGACGGTGCTGTTTCGCGTAACCGATATTGAAATTAACAATACGACGTCCTATTCCCAGGAGGAAATCCTCAAAGCCAGCGGGCTAACGGAAGGGGAAAACCTGTTTTTGGCCGATGTAGACGGCGCCAAAACACGCATCGAAACCACCCTTCCCTATACGGGAGAAGTCAAGGTGGAACGGAAAATCCCCTCGACGATCTCCATCACGGTGGATACGGCCGAAGTGGCCGCCGCCGTGGAACAGGAAAACGGGCAAATCCTCTTGGTGGACGATTCCTATAAAATTCTGGAAATTGTCCGTCAGGCCCCCGATGACGTGCTGCTGATTAAAGGACTGCAAGCCAAAAAGCCCGATTCCGGCTATACGGCCCAGTGGGAAGAAGAAGAAACCGCCAGCGTGCTCAATGAGCTGCTCAAGCAGCTGGAAAGAGATGCATTGTCGCCGGTTACGTCGGTGGATGTGCAGAATTTGTACCAGCTGACGGTGGTGTACGATGGACGCATTACGATCAATTTCGGTGGCCCGGACGATCTGGACCTGAAGGTGGCTTCGGTGAAAAAGATTGTCACCGAAAACCTATCAAAGGATGACCGGGGTACCCTGGATGCCTCCCTGACAAGGGATAGCAAACGGGTGTATTTTAACCCGGAAAGCGCCGCATCCAGCGGGGAGGAAAGCGCTTCTTCCGAGGATGAAACAGGCAGCGAGAGCTCGCAAGCCGGGGAAGAGTCCGCCGGAGAATCGGCGGAGTCATCCGGGGAAACGGCGGCGGAAGAATCCACCGAAGCAGAGGAAGAAACCGGCGGGACGGAGGGAGAAACGCCCTGACGGAAAACAGCCGGTGGGCTGCCTTTTTGCTGGGCAGACAGCACTTGTGTGATTTTCGAAACGGTTTTAAACAAAAAAGAGAAAAAGAAGCGAAAAAAATCTTTGGATCCGAGGAAATTCGCGAAAATTTTCTTGTCAAAGTTTCGAATTCGTGGTACTCTTAAATGGTACACAGTATAGAAAAGGAACCTTTTGCATGCTGAAAACCCGCATGCAAAATCTACATAGCAGGAGGATGAAGTCAGATGGCATTCGAAATCGACAGCCCCGCGGATTACGAGGTACAGATCAAGGTGATCGGTGTTGGCGGCGGCGGTGGAAATACAGTCAACCGTATGATCGAAAGCGGCGTGCAGGGCGTGGAATTCATTAGCATGAATACCGACCGGCAGGCGTTAAACCGTTCCAAAGCAACGGAAAAAATTCAGATTGGCGAAAAGATCACCGGCGGTAAAGGGGCCGGTTCTCATCCGGAAATCGGCGCCAAAGCGGCTGAAGAAAGCCGGGATGCCATCGCAGCGGCGGTGCGCGGTGCGGACATGGTGTTCATTACCGCCGGTATGGGCGGCGGCACCGGTACCGGGGCAGCGCCGGTGGTAGCCGGTGTGGCCCGGGATATGGGCGTGCTCACCGTTGGCATTGTCACCAAGCCCTTTGAATTTGAAGGCAAGCGCCGTATGGCCCAGGCCGAAGAGGGCATTCGCAATTTGCGCGAACAGGTGGATTCCCTGGTGGTGATCCCCAACGAACGGCTGAAACTCGTCAGCGAACAGCGCATTACCCTTGTCAATGCGTTTAAAATTGCCGATGACGTGCTGCGTCAGGGCGCCCAGAGTATTTCCGATCTGATCAAAGACCTGGGTGTGATCAACCTGGACTTTGCCGACGTTACGTCCGTCATGAAGGACGCCGGTCTGGCTCACATGGGTGTGGGACATGCCTCCGGTAAAGATAAGGCCGAAATGGCCGCCAAAGCCGCCATTTCCAGCCCGCTGCTGGAAACGTCCATCGATGGCGCCAGCGGTGTGATCATCAATGTCACGTCGTCCCCCGACATTGGGCTGGACGAAATCGATACCGCCGCCAGCATGGTGCGCGAACAGGCCGACCCCGAAGCCAATATCATTTGGGGTGCTGCCTTTGATGAAAACATGGAAGACGAAATGACGGTTACCGTCATCGCCACCGGTTTCGATAAAGATAAAACGGCGGCCGTGCTGGAAGGGAAGAAACCCCAGGAAGTAGCCCAGCCGCAAGCCGTTCCGGTAGCCCCTACGGCGGGCGCGGCGTCGAAAACGCCGGACCCCGATGATTTCCTGGCCGAAATCAAAAAGATCTTCCGCGACTAAGAACGTTTGGCGGGGGTTCCCGCCTATGACCGGTGAAGGTTGTTTTGTAAGACGACCTTCACCGGTTTTTTTATGCGGCGTTCTTCTTTGTGATAAATTGTTTACAATTTGTTCTTGCATTCCAGGGCGCATTGCGGTACAATATTTTTAGCACTTAAAGCACGAGAGTGCTAAAAATAGAGAAACAGAGGTTGATGTCTTATGGCACTAAAGCAGTTTAAGTCAGAATCCAAGCGCCTATTGGATTTGATGATCAATTCGATTTATACCCACCACGAAATTTTCCTGCGGGAATTG
>CAJKJS010000136.1 GCA_905200265.1 uncultured Oscillospiraceae bacterium | reverse complement strand
TAAATAGATGGCAGAGAGAGGTACCCAAATATATGGCAGTTGTAATTGGTGTCCGCTTTAAAGAAGTGGGCAAAGTGTATTATTTTGACCCGGATGGCCAGGAGCTGAAAAAAGGTGACGCGGTGATCGTAGAAACGGCCCGCGGCATTGAATGTGGCGAAGTGGCCATGGAAAACCGGGATGTCCCCGATGAATCGATTGTACAGCCCCTAAAAAAACTGTTGCGTTTGGCGACGGAAGAAGATAAAAAGCATGTGGCGGAAAACAAACTCCACGAAAAAACGGCTTTTGAGATTTGCAACCGGAAAATTGCTGCCCACAAGCTGGAAATGAAGCTGGTGGATGTCGAATATACCTTCGACAACAGCAAAATTCTGTTTTATTTTACCGCCGATGGCCGGGTGGATTTCCGCGAACTGGTCAAAGACCTGGCGGGAGTGTTCCGTACCCGCATTGAACTGCGCCAAATCGGGGTGCGTGATGAAGCCAAAATGCTAGGCGGGCTGGGGATTTGTGGCCGTCCGCTCTGCTGTTCGTCCTTTTTAGGCGGATTCCAGCCAGTTTCCATCAAAATGGCCAAGGAACAGAATTTGTCCCTGAATCCGGTGAAAATTTCCGGCACCTGCGGCCGGCTGATGTGCTGCTTAAAATATGAACAGGCTTCCTACCTGGATATGCTGCGTACCACCCCGCGGGTGGGGACAGTGGTGACTACACCGGCAGGAAAAGGTACGGTAGTGGAGCAAAATTTACTGCGTGCCACGGTAGCGGTACAAATGGAAAAAAATCCGGATGCCGCTCCCCAGATCTTTTCGGTAAAGGAAGTCCGGCCGGTACGAAATGAAGGGTCTAAAGGGAAAAAGATGGAAGCAAATTCGACAGAATCTGACCGGAAATCCTAAGAAAAATTCTTGCAGTTTTTTTGAAGTATGCTATAATAGCAGTATAAACTCTAATGGAGGTGTTTTATTCATGGCATATGTTATTTCTGACGATTGCGTAATGTGCGGTGCTTGTGAATCCGGCTGCCCTGTAGGTGCTATCTCCGAAGGCGATGGCAAATATGAGATCAATGCCGATGTGTGCTGCGACTGTGGTGCTTGCGCTGGTGTTTGCCCCGTTGGCGCTCCCCACGAGGCTTAATCATTACAAAAGCTGAAAAGGACAGGGTCGGGGTTTTTCCTGGCTCTGTCTTTTTTTCTGCCAAAGGAGGATCAACGTGGCCCTTTTACCCATGGATGCCCGGCGGGAACCGCTGGGGAAAAATGCGTTTGTGTATGTAACACCCCGCCACAGTTTTAATACGGATACCCTATTATTGGCCCATTTTTCCATGCCAAAACCCAGGGAACGTTGTGCGGATTTGGGTACCGGGTGTGGAACCATACCATTATGGTGGGCGTCTCGGGGGGTAAGAGGTCCTATTCAGGCACTGGAATTGCAAGAGGAAGCCTGCAATTTAGCACAAACCTCTGTACAGGAAAACGGTTTTTCTTCCATAATTTCGGTACAACAGGGGGATTTACGGCAGCCAAAGGAAAATGGGTTACGAGATTTGGATGTGATTGCCTGTAATCCACCGTATCAGGCAGCGGGTACAGGAATCCTCAGCGGAACCACCAGTGACCAGGCAGCCCGCCACGAAACGACTTGTACTTTAGAAGATGTAGCCCGTACGGCCAAAGTGGCCCTGCGATGGGGTGGACGGCTGTGTTTGTGCCACCGGCCTCACCGGTTGACCGATGCCATCAACACCTTACGAGCCTTTTCACTGGAACCCAAACGGTTACAGCTTGTACAGCAGCGGGACGGCAAAGAGCCGTTTTTATTCTTGCTGGAAGGTCGCCGGGGTGGAAAACCGGGGATTCGGCTACTACCTACCCTGATTTTGCAGGAAAATGGGCAGGATACATTGGCCCTTCAGGAAATTTTCGGGGACTACCGACAAAACCGCGAAAGGAAAACGGAAGCATGAGCGGAACGTTATATATTGTAGGGACACCCATCGGGAATCTGGGGGATTTATCGCCCCGGGCCGTGGAGATTCTTCAAAGTGTAGATTTTATCGCAGCTGAAGATACGCGGGTGACCCTGAAACTTCTGAATCATTTTGGCATTAAAAAGCCCATGGTCAGTTATTTTGAGCACAATAAATATGAACGGGGCGAAATCATCTGTCAACGACTCCGGCAAGGCGAAGATGCGGCGCTGGTCAGTGATGCCGGAATGCCGGCGATCAGCGATCCCGGCGAAATGCTCGTCAGTCAGTGTGCGCAGCAGGGAATTCCGGTATTGGCTGTTCCCGGCCCCAGCGCGGTGGTAACGGCACTGGCTGTAAGTGGGTTACCCACCGGCCGGTTTGCGTTTGAAGGGTTTTTGACGACGAATAAAAAAGGCCGCCGCGACCATTTGCAGTCCCTGCGGCATGATACCCACACCCTGATTTTTTATGAAGCCCCCCATAAATTGCGTACAACATTGCAGGACTTGTATGAGAACCTGGGCGACCGGCGTATTTCGCTGGTGCGGGAACTGACGAAAATCCACGAAGAAGTATTTCGCACGACGCTGTCGCAGGCTATGACGTATTATGCCGACAATCCCCCCCGAGGCGAATTTGTGCTGGTGGTGGAAGGCGCTACGGCTGAGGAATCAGACGGCGAAAAAATGAGCGTAGAACAGGCCGTGAACCTGGCAAAAGAACGGATGCAACAGGGGCTTTCAGCAGCAGCGGCTGCCAAAGAAGTGGCAGCTCTGACCGGATACCGCAAAAATGAGATCTACCGGCAACTGGGGCATCCATCGGAATAAAAAGAAAGAAGGGAGCGAAAAGCCGAAACTTTTCGCTCCCTTCTTTTATGAGAAGAGGAGGGATTACGAATCCATGCAAAGCGGCCATAGGTACGTCTGCCTAAAAATCCCGGACGGATGAAAAAGCCGATAGCCTCCGCTTTTTTCTCACAAAAAAGACAAGTTCTACTTTAATTTTATTGTACCATACAGGCAATAAAAAGCAACAATGATCAGGAAAAAAGAGTGCTTTTCCCTTTTTAAAAATGACAAAAACTTATCTCTTACGTGCCGTCTGTCAGCAGTGTGACCGCCCGCTGGTACAAGTCCTCTTGATTCAGGAAAGTGGGGTAGCAGCCGGATAACGCGCCATCTTCTTCCCGGTACAGGAATAGTCCCTGTTCGGTCAGTACCATGTGGTCAAAGCCATCCTGCCCGTGCATGTGAGAGGACCAACTTTCGTCCCCGGTAAAGCGCGTGCAGTTTTTTGTTAAGATCACTTCAACGCAGCCGTCCAGATGGGCCGCAGTGCGGTCTTCTGCAACTGCTTCCCGGGAGGCGCACATCAGGTCATCCCGCAGGGTTTCGCTGGCAAACAGCTGAGAAAACGCTTCGATTTTGTCCGGGTCCGATACCCGGGCGACTTCTTTATCCCCTTGATAAACCACCAGTTCGGCAATATCGGCATCGCCAAAGTCCAAACCTTTGGCCGCAGAATAATAAACCCAGGTATAACCGCCCAGCAGCGCGGCCAGCAGTACGGCGAAAACACCGAATGTGATCCATAGCTTCTTTTTCATAAAAAGTCCCCCTTTCAACCTGTGTCGGACTTTGGCGAACCTCCATAGCTTTTTGCAAAAGGACAGGTTCTACTACAACTTCATTGTACCTTGCAGGTGTATAAAAAGCAACAAGAGTCAGGAAAAAAGAGCAAGGGAATGACTTCTCTTTTCCCTGCCAGACCAAGCTGTATAAAATGGAAATCATAGACGGCTTTTTTCAAAGGAAAGAAGCGGACACCTTGCGCAAAGCCGACAAATCCCCTATAATAAAGGGAAAGTCCGCAAAAGAAGAGAAAGGTCGTAACAACACTATGAAATTAGGGATCGTAGGTCTGCCCAACGTGGGCAAAAGTACCCTTTTTAACGCCATTACGAACGCCGGCGCCCAGTCGGCCAACTATCCGTTCTGCACCATTGAACCCAATGTGGGCGTGGTGGCGGTACCGGACAAGCGGCTGGATAAACTGCGCGATATGTATGAACCGAATAAGTATACCCCCGCTACCATTGAATTCGTGGATATTGCCGGGCTGGTGCGTGGTGCTTCCAAGGGGGAAGGACTCGGCAACAAATTTTTGGCCAATATTCGAGAAGTGGATGCTATTGTTCATGTGGTGCGCTGCTTTGAAAATGACGATATTATCCACGTGGAAGGCAGTATCGACCCTGCCCGGGATATTGAAACTATTGACCTGGAACTGATCCTGTCAGATATGGAAGTGCTGGAGCGCCGTATTGATAAAACCCGCAAAATGCTCAAAGCCGACAAAAAATACCAGGATGAACTGGATTTTTACCTGCGGGTAAAAGAAGCGCTGGATGCCGGGCAGAGTGCCCGTAGCGTGTCTTGCACGGAAGAAGAAGCGGCGTGGCTGTCGTCGGTGTCGCTGCTGACGAATAAACCCATTCTGTTTGCTGCCAATATGAGCGAAGATGATTTCGCAGGTGATGTGGAGCAGAACCGGTATTTACAGCAAGTAAAGGCGATTGCCGAAAAGGAACATGCGGCGGTACTGCCCATTTGTGCCCAGATTGAAGCGGATATTGCCGGGATGGATCTGGAAGAAAAAGAACTGTTCCTCGCGGATATGGGACTGCATGAATCCGGGCTGGATCGGCTGATCAATGCCTGCTACAGCCTGTTGGGGCTGATTTCCTACCTGACGGCGGGTAAGGATGAATGTCGCGCCTGGACGATTACGAAGGGAACGAAAGCACCCCAGGCGGCCGGCAAGATTCACACCGACTTTGAGCGTGGCTTTATTCGGGCCGATGTGATTTCCTTTGACGATTTGATGGCTTGTGGCACCATGGCTGCTGCCAAAGAAAAAGGGCTGGTGCGCAGCGAAGGGAAAGAATACGTGATGCAGGACGGCGACATTGTCCACTTCCTATTTAACGTATAATGAATAAAAAACCCCGTTTTCCGAAAAGGAAATGCACTTGTAAAATGAAAGTAGACACTCACAAAAGTGTGGGTGTCTACTTTTTTC
>CAJKJS010000135.1 GCA_905200265.1 uncultured Oscillospiraceae bacterium | reverse complement strand
AACGGGGCTTCCCCTAAACTGTTTTTCTGTGTCTACTTTCGCTTGACAAGTGCACTGGTTTCATACCAGCCGGGTATTTTTTATTTCTGATGATGGCGCGGGCACACGGGAATCAGCAAATCCAGTTGCAAATGCCGGTCCCGTTCTTCGGGCGGCAACCCCATCCAGTCGGTATAACATAGGTGCTCTTCCAACAGGCCACCCATGCCCCGGGGCGCACGTTCTTCTTTTTGATAGAAAGCACTGTGTTCGGCCCACTGGCACAACCAGTCCCATTCCTCAAACTGCCCCATGGGAATCATGTGGGCCCCATACAGTCCTCCGGCAAACCGGCGGCGCTGAAACGAATCCGGCAGGGGGAATCCTTTGGGAATGGTAATCCACAATTCATAGCCGTGTCCCTGTGGCGTATCGTGGTTAAAGCCATATACCCGGCTGCCGGGGTACCGGGTGGCAAGTTCCGTTTCCCTGCAAAACTGTGCCATACGGCGGTGGCATTCTTCCTCCGGTTCGTCTGACACACAGTGGATGGCCGCCACTTCAGCCGGTGGCAGCCGCACCAGGCGCACTTCTCCATCCAAAAGTTTCCCCCGCTCTTTTGCCTGTTCGTTTCTTGGCTTCATAGGACCGACTTCCTTTCTGTTTCTTTCAGCCGGGTGTACGGTGTCGAGCAGCGTAACCAGCTCATGGCCCGCTGGCAACCGGGCGGTTTCCTCCGTTTTCTTTACCAGTTCCCGTAAAGCCCGGCGAATGATTTGCAGATCCCCTATTTCTTGCCCGGTATGGGTAAGATACATAGTCAGCATATCCCGAATTTTTACGGGATCTTTTTCGTCTAGCAGCAGCGCGATATGCCGCAGCGATAGGCGCAGCCGCCGTAGTAGCAGAATTTTCTGTAATTTTTCGATTTCCTCTTCCCCATACACCCGGTACGCATACCCTTCGATGCGCTCGCTGCGCAGCAGCCCCATTTTTTCATAGTACCGCATCATCCGCGGTGAAACGCCGAATAGCCGGGATACCTCCCCCACGGTTTTCTTTGGTGGCTCCATCCTTCATCACCTCCCCATCAGTATACAGGGCGACATCGTGTTCGAGTCAAGTAAAAAAGCTCTTTTCCCTTTATAAAAAGAGAAAAGAGCTTTTTTGTTTTCTTAAATCTCTTACAGCAACCGGTACCCGGCGGCTTTTAAGGCTTCGCCAATACGCTGTACATGATCATGGTCGCGGGTTTCCACACACAGCCGCAAGGTGCAGGCCGTAATATCGTGGTCTTCCCCGGCGTGGTCGTGATGAACCGCCACCACATTGGCCCCCAGGTTTGCCACAATGCTGGACACCGCCACCAGCTGGCCGGGCTTGTCGGGCAATTCCACGGTAAATTCCGCGCTGCGTCCTTCTTTGAGCAGGCCACGGCTGATCACTCGGGACAAAATGGTCACATCGATGTTGCCGCCGCTGATCAGCGCCACGACTTTTTTACCCTTTACATCAATTTTATCAAACAGAATCGCCGCCAGCGACACCGCGCCAGCCCCTTCGGCGATCATTTTCTGTTTTTCAATCAGCGCCAGAATCGCCGTGGATACTTCGTCGTCGGTGACGGTGACTACATCATCGACGTACTTGCTGCACAGCTCATACGTCAAATCACCCGGTTCTTTAACCGCAATGCCGTCGGCAATGGTGGAAACAAAGTCCAGCTTTTCGATGCGATGGTCGTGCAGGCTATTTACCATACTGGGCGCCCCGCTGCTTTGCACCCCGTATACCTTGCACTTGGGGTTCAGCGATTTTACTGCAAACGCCACGCCGCTGATCAGTCCGCCGCCACCCACCGGCACCACAACGGCATCGGCATCGGCCAGTTCGTCCAAAATTTCCAGCCCAATGGTTCCCTGTCCGGCAATCACGTTTTCATCATTAAAGGGGTGAATGAACGTGGCGCCGCTCTCTTTTTGCAGTTCGACGGCTTTGTTATAGGCATCGTCATACACGCCTTTCACCAGCGTGACCTGCGCTCCGTAGCTTTTGGTCGCTTCCACTTTGGAAATGGGCGCCCCATCGGGAATGCAGATATTGGCACGGATGCCGTTTTTCTGGGCAGCCAGGGCCACGCCTTGGGCATGGTTCCCGGCGGAACAGGCGATAACGCCCCGGGCTTTTTCTTCATCAGAAAGCTGCGAAATTTTATAATACGCCCCGCGCACTTTAAACGAACCCGTTACCTGCAAGCATTCCGGCTTTAAGTACACCTCGCAGTCATCCCGCAAGTTGGTACGGATTAGGGCGGTTTGGCGCAGGACGGGGTTTAACACAAAGCGGGCCGAGTAGATTTTATCCAGTGTGAGCATCTTCTTTTCCCTTCCCTTTCTTTTAGTCCAGTTGAATAGCCATGGTGCCGGTACGCAAAATCTTTTTCACTTCTTCCGGCGCAAACAGCCGTACAAAGGAATCCAGCGTAGCCGGCGTGCCTACCACTTCGAACAGCACCGTATCTTCCTTTACATACAACACTTCGGCATGGAACACCTGGGCAATGCCTAACAGCCGGTTGCGGGTTTCCATGGTACGGTTGACGGCAATCAGCATGTGTTCCCGGGCAATACACGTCTGCTGGTCCAGTACGGTAACCCGCACCACGTCCACCAGTTTTTCCACCTGCTTTTTCACCTGGCTGACAACCCGGTCGTCGCCGGTGACCACAATGAGGATTTCCGTCAGTTCGGGAGTCACTGTCTGGGCCGCCACGATACTTTTAATATTGTAACACCGGCGGCTGAAAAGTCCCGAAATGCGCTGCAGCACACCGGTATGGTTTTTTACCTGTACCGAAAGGATAAAATCCTTTTCTTCCTGGATGGTCATCACAGTTTCCTCCTTTTACATGTCAAGCAGCGGTTCTTCGGCCGAAGCACCGGCCGGTACCATGGGCAGTACATTGCAATCCGGGTCAATCAGGCAGTGAATCAGCACCGGGCCATTCGTCTGTAAGGCCGCTTTGAGCACCGGTTCCGCTTCCTCGGCGGTACGAATGGTCATGGCCTGCACGCCGAAAGCCTCCGCCAGCATTTCGTAGTTCGTTTTCTTTTCCAGCGTTGTCTGGGAAAAACGGCCGCCGTAAAACAGTTTTTGCCACTGCCGTACCATACCCAGCACCTGGTTGTCAAACAGCAGTTCAATCACCGGCACACCGTACTTAGCCGCTGTGGACAATTCGCTGCAATTCATATGGAAGCTGCCGTCGCCGGCGATGTTGATCACCTGTTTATCCGGGCAGGCAATCTGGGCCCCGATGGAAGCCCCCAGCCCGTACCCCATGGTACCCAGCCCACCGGAGGAAAGGAACTGGTGGTTGTGGCGGAACCGGTAGAACTGCGCCGCCCACATCTGGTGCTGGCCGACTTCTGTGGTGATAATCGCTTCGCCGCCGGTCAGACGGTCCAGAGTTTCCATAATAAACTGAGGGGTGGGCTTTTCGGGATCGTTCTGCTTTTGCACCAGAGGATATTCCTGCTGCCACCTAACTACCTGCTCCATCCAGTCCGCATGATGCTGCTGCGGCAGGTTTTCGAGCAGCTCTTCTACAACCTCACGGGCGTCGCCGCACAGTTTTTCATTGACCAGAATGTTTTTGTCAATTTCAGCGGGGTCAATATCGATTTGGATAATCGAACAGTGGGTGGCAAACGTATCGGCGTTGCACAGCACCCGGTCGGAAAAACGGGTTCCTACGGCTACAAACAAATCACAGTGTTTCAACGCCTGGGCTGCTACTTTGGTGCCGTGCATACCCAGCATGCCCATATACCGGGGATCGTGCTGATTAAACCCGCCCTGGCACATCAGGGAACACGATACCGGGGCATCCAGGCGTTTCGCCAGTTCCGCTACCGCCTGTTCGCCGCCAGAAGCCAGTACCCCGCCGCCCAGATACAAAAACGGTCGCCGGGCCTTTGCCATGCATTCGGCTACACGGGTGATTTCCGCCGCCGAAGGACCTTGGGGAAGTGCGGGCTTTTGCGGGACAATCGGTTCGTAGTCCGTTACCTGCGCCGAAATGTCTTTGGGAATATCCACCAGCACCGGGCCGCGGCGCCCTTCCTGTGCTAAGTAAAAGGCTTCCCGCAGGGTATCGGCCAACTGGTTGATATCTTTGACAATATAATTATGTTTGGTAATGGGCATGGTCACCCCGGTGATATCCACTTCCTGAAAACTATCGAGCCCCAGTAAACTGCGCCCTACGTTACCGGTAATGGCTACCATAGGAATCGAATCCATGTACGCCGTAGCAATTCCTGTCACCAGGTTGGTGGCGCCGGGACCGGAGGTGGCAATCACCACGCCGGTTTTCCCACTGGCACGGGCGTATCCGTCCGCAGCATGAGCCGCTGCCTGTTCATGACTGGTTTCAATGTGACGAATGCGGTCGCTATATTTATAGAGGGCATCGTAAATGTTCAAAACTGCCCCACCCGGATACCCAAAAACGGTATCCACGCCCTGCTCCAGCAGGCATTCCATGATGATGTCTGAGCCGTTGAGTTTCATGTAGTTTCCTCCTTTGCCGCATAAGCGGTGATTCATGTGTATGATCGTAAAGATAAACGTTCATGCTTTAGAAAAAGCCCGTTTTTCGCCCGTGAAAAAAGGATGGACAAAACCGCCGCTTTTTCAAAATCAAATAAAAAAGCCCTCGTCTCTTCTCCCTATGGGAAAAAGAGACGAAGGCCCATTTTACTTCTACATTTGGGGACTCCGCGGTACCACTCTTTTTGCGGCCAAAATAGCCGCCACCTTACCCGGCATCTAACAATGCCCTTCCCTTGATAACGGAGGAATGCCGTGCCTACTTACTACGGACCCAGTTTTCCGGTTCAGTGGCCTGCTCCAGGGTGATCCCGCACGCGGGTTCTACAGCCTTCCGCCTACCGGCTGCTCTCTGAAAAAACAAACGCGTACACTGTCCCTTTCGGTGCATTTTTTCTGATATATTATTCATAATAGGGAAGTTTTCCGGGTTTGTCAAGCTTTTTGTTGCGATTCCTTTGGTTTTTTCTGCAATTTCTACACA
>CAJKJS010000134.1 GCA_905200265.1 uncultured Oscillospiraceae bacterium | reverse complement strand
CGATTCGCCCAAGGCCACAAAAGTCTGCTGGCAGGAACCCTGTACCGACATCATGATACACCCTGCCATATAAATTTGCAGCGCCCACACAGCATGGTCCGTAAAGTCCGGGTTATCATTAAACAGAGAAACCAGCACATCCGGAATCAACTGACAAGCCAGGAACAACAGAACATAGAAAAAGATTTCCCATACCAATAACATCATAAAGGTGCGCCGCACTCGCTCGGGCTTTTTGGCCCCATAATTAAAACTGATAATGGGTTGGGCTCCCTGAGCCAGTCCCTGCATGGGCAAAAACATCATCTGCAACACACTGCTACAGATTGTCATAGCGCCTACCGCAAGATCGCCCCCATATGTTTGCAGCTGCGTATTAAAAACGACATTGGTGGCACTTTCCGTCGCCTGCATAATAAATGGCGAAAGGCCCAGTGCCATAACCGGCGCCAGTACCCGCCATTGCGGACGTAAATATTCCCGGCGAATACGCAGCGACGAACGGCGGCTGAATAAAAATTGCAAGACCCAGGCACAGGAAACTGCCTGCGAAATCACGGTAGCTAGTGCTGCGCCCTGTACCCCCATACCAAAGGTATAAATAAACAGCGGATCTAGGCCAATATTGATAACAGCGCCAATTAACACCGTCAACATACTGATGGTAGCCCGTCCCTGTACGGTAATAAAGGTATTCATCCCTAACGACATTTGGACAAACACAGTGCCACACAGATAAATCGCCAGGTAACTTTCCGCATAGGGCAACGTTTCCTCACTGGCACCAAAGCACAGCAGCAACGGTTCCCGCAGAGGCAGCAATACCACTGTCAGAACCACCGAAATACCCAGCAGCAACGTAAAGCAGTTGCTCAGAATTTTTTCGGCGCCTTCCATATTTTTCTGCCCCATGGCAATGGAAGCCCGCGGTCCTCCGCCCATCCCCACAAACGCTGAAAAAGCCGAAATCACCATTAAAATGGGAAAACACAACCCTACCCCGGTCAGTGCTAAACTGCTGTCATCCCCCATATGGCCAATGTAGATTCGGTCTACAATGTTATAGAGTGCGTTGATCATCTGCGCTACAATGGAAGGAACGGCTAGTTTTACCATCCATTTGCCAATTGATCCCGTACTCAGGTCCGCTTTCATCGTTGTCAAACTATTTTCATCTCCCTGTATATTCTTGGCCTGCAAAGCAGGTTATGAGCAGGGCTGCCGCATTCGGTTCCTGTCCAGCCCCTTTTACGGGTACTGTTTTTCGCCAAAAGTCCTACTGTTGTCCGAATTTTTGCCGCTAAAATCCGGTTATTTTTTTATTATACCGCAGCCTGTGCGGTTTGTCATCCCAGTTTGAAAAGAAAAAGGCAAAGCCTGTTTAAAGCTTTGCCTCGTTTTTCTTTACACACAAAAAGCGACAGTTTTCAGCTGAACTCGTCCGGTCATCCCCTCAATACGGACGGTCACTTTTTCGCCCTGCGGCACAGGGAATGATTCACTTTCGCCCTCCGTTATGGTTAGCGTTTTCGCTTCCTGTCCGGCTATCGTCACCTGTACAGTCCCCTGGCTGCCCGATAATGCTGTCAGTGTGCCCGTTGTTCCCGGCTTTACATGGTAGAGCGAATAGCAAGCATATACCCCTTCGGTCAGCACCAGCGACAGGTGTTCCCATTCCCGTTCCGGCTTTTGGCCGCTCATCGCTGCAAAGTGGGGCGCATCGGCCGGTTGATACCCGGGATCAGGCTCAATGGGCATGCCGTCTTTTACCCTATAACCAAACTGGTTTTCGATGACATCGCTGCCGCCAAAGGAAACGCCTTTCCCTGGCATGGCATCATATCCCGTAGCAGGGATGGCAAAGGGAGCCTGACGCAACAAATAATGATGCACCGTCTCGTCCTTTTTGCAGTGAGCAAATTTTACATTTTCCAGCATCTCATTAAAAATGCGCTGGCTTTCTTCATACGAAGGCCGCGGACCACCCTCGGAAATAAAACGGTACATTTTGTCCCAATCTTTTGGCAGCGGATACGTCACCGCATGGGTCACATTGCAATTTTCGGCTATTTTATAGCTCCACAGGTTATAACCCGCATGGTTTGTGGTGAGCATTTCGTAATAAACCGCCATGGCCTCGGGAGTATCGTTGGTTTCTCCCGACCAGATCGGCACCTGGCACTCTTCCGCTTTGCGCAAAACGGGCGCCAAAGTCTGCATCTGCGGATCGTGACCATAGTGCATATGAATGTGCCAGTTGTGGTAACCGGGGTCAAATTCATGGTCTTTTGTAAAGATGTCCACACGGGAAGCAAACCGGTGGCCTTCCAGGCTGAACATATGCTGAGTGTCGATTTTTCGAATGCGGGCAATGGCTTCATCGTAAAACCGTACCAGTTCCGGAATCAGATAGTCAAACCGTGGCGGCGAAATCGGTTCATTGAGCAGTTCATACGCCCCCACAATCCACCGATCTTTGTACCGGCGGGCCATTTCCTCCCACAAAAGCATGGTCCGCTCGCGGCTCTCTTCTTCCAAGAACATGCGAGGAATATTATCCAGTCCATCGTCACACAAGAGTCCGCTTTGACCGCCCACAGCTGCGTGCATATCAATCACAGCATACAGCCGGTATTTTTCGCACAGATCCAGCACATCATCCAGCATGGCAAACGAATCTTCATTAAAATGAATGCCCGGCTCTTCTTCCAGGAACAGCCTTGCCGAAATTGGCAGACGAATGCTATTCATGCCGCAATCGGCCATGTACGCGATATCGTCTTCCGCCAAAAAAGCCCGCGTCCACCGGGACCAAAAACTCTTTGCATACGCGGTGCCGCAGGTTTCGCGAATGCACTGTTCAATGGAACGACAGTGTTCATACCGCCGGGGCATGTTGCAGCCCTCAAATCCCACCAGGAACATGGGCGTGCCGCCTACCATCCAGCCTTCCGGGTTACACCAGTTGCCCATACCCCAGCCGCGCAGAATTACCTCTTCGCCATCGCCGTTAACCATGCGGCGACCATCTGCATGTAAAAAGCCTTTGACGCGATCTCTTGTAAACTCACTCACGCTTTTTCTCCTCCCTTTTTCTTAATAGACGAACGAAAACTCCTCAGCCAACCACTGGTGGCACAACGGGACCCAAGCGGCTGCCGCTGTATTGGGGGTACACACTTCCTGGTTACACAGGCTCATCCCATGACCGCCCCGGGGGAAAATATGGCAGGCAAACGGTACATGGTGGGCCTGCAGCGCCGTCACTAACCGCAAGGTATTTTCTACCGGCACACAGTCGTCCTCTACCGTATGCCATACAAAGGTGGGCACGGTTTTTTTATCGACATGGCGGTCTAACGCCCAAAACTCATTTTCCGGTGTTCCCATATCATGCTGGCCGCTGACCCAATATATCGATTCTGCATGCGTAAGCGGACCGGCTGTAATCACCGGATACCCCAAAATCATGGCATTCGGGCGGTTTTTCCCCTTTTGGGTATCCATTTTTGCCTTTAGTTCTTCATGATCCCACAAAATTCCCAACGAAGCCGCTACATGGCCCCCTGCCGAAAAACCGGCTACGGCAATGTGATCGGGATCAATCTGCCAATCCTTTGCGTTATCCCGCAAAAGGATCATGGAAAACGAAGCATCCATCAGCGGGCGCATAGCTCCGGCTTCTTCTTTTAGCGAATAATACAGCACAAAGGCTTGATAGCCTTTTTCATAGAAAGACAGGGCGATCGGTTCCGCTTCCCGGTCCGAGCAGTACTCATACCCGCCCCCCGGGCATACCAGAACAGCCGGACGCGGTCCACGGCTTTGGGACATGACGCTATCCTCATCATGCAAATAGCCGGTAAGCAAAGCTTTTGTGTGCGGGTTCGGATGACAGCGAATTAGTTTCATACTCGTTCTCCTTTCATATTGTCAGTATCCTTATTATACAATATGTCCGTACAATTTCACAAGCTTTTTATGACTTCTTTCCGAACCCCACTGGTTTTCTTACAGTTCCAGCGGACAGGATTTCCCGGTCAGCATATCGCAAAGCGTTTCAATTCCGCAATCGGCCATGCTGCGCACGCTTTCTTCCGTATAAAACGCCATATGCTGAGTTAGCACCACATTGGGGAACTGGCGCAAGTATACCATATCCCGGTTTTTGATAATATCGGTCCGCAAGTCGTTGTGATAGATCCCCTCTTCATTTTCCAGCACGTCCATGCCCAATGCGCCGATTTTCCCGGTTTCAATCCCTTCTGTGAGCGCATGAATATCGGTTAACGCACCGCGAGCTGTATTGATCAGCACCACACCGTCTTTCATTTTGGATAAAGCTTTGCGGTCAATAATATGGTCGGTTTCCGGCGTAAGCGGCATGTGCAGGGTAATTACATCACTTTCGCGCAAGAGGGTTTCCAGGGGCACATACCGAGCAAGCCCTGCCGCCCGGGCATCTTGGAATTTGTCATAAGCCAGCAGCCGGCAGCCAAATCCGCTTAAATTCTGCATAACGGTCCGGCCAATGCTGCCTGTTCCCATAACCCCTACCGTCAAACTGCGCAGTTCCCGACCGCGCAAACCAGTTAAAGAATAATCGTTCACATTCTGCCGCCACATAGCGGGTTTATAATTGCGCAGGGTAAGGAGCATGAGCATCACAGTAAAATCCGCTACGCCATTGGGTGGATAGTTGGCATGGGATACCCGTATCCCCATACGATGTGCGGCGGCCAGATCAATATGGTTAAACCCAATGGTACGGGTCGACAGGGCTTTCACTCCTTTTTCCTTCAATTTTGCCAGCATTTTTTCGTCCATGGCGCTGTGACCTAAAATACTTACCCCTTCACTCCCCTGTACCAGGCTGATGGTATGGTCTGCAAGCGGCTGTTCTGTCATAGCCAGCGTGACATTCATCCGTTTCGCGGCTTGCTGCAAAAATAGTTTTTCATCATTTCGAACTTCAAACACAGTGATTTTCATACAAGTAATTCCCTCTTTCTTTTTTATTTAATTTGGGGCTTTACGGTGTTAAAACGGCAAATAGAAAGGGCAGGCTATCATAGCC
>CAJKJS010000133.1 GCA_905200265.1 uncultured Oscillospiraceae bacterium | reverse complement strand
AGAACGCACCGGCTGTACAGCTGGCGAATCAGATTGGGCCAACCAGTATTTATAATTTCATGACTCAAAAGCTGCATTTTACCTTAAACAGCGAAGACCAGTACAGCCTGGGCGGTATGGGTATTGGTGGTTTAACCGACGGTGTTACCGTGCGGGATATGGTAGCTGCTTATCAAGTTTTTGGTAACGGTGGTCAATACTATGAACCCTACACCTACTATTACGTGCTGGATCATGACGGAAACCGTATTTTGGATAACACCAATAAAATCGGGGAACAGGCGATCAGTTCGGCCAATGCAACGATTTTGCAAAAACTGCTGCGTGAACCGATTTATGCCAGCGGCGGTACCGGTACACGGGCCCAGATTGGCGGGTGGAGTGTTTACGGTAAAACCGGTACGACCGATGATGACTACGACGCTTGGTTTGTAGGCGGTACCACCTATGCTGTGGCCGGTGTATGGTCGGGCTACAAAGTGGCCAGCCATCTGAGTAGTACGAGAGACCCCATTACGCTGTGGAAAGAAGTTATGACCCGGTGCCTGGAAAACCACCAGGATATTGGCAGGGAATTTACCTGTGATGCATCCGTGACAGCTGCGTCGTATTGCGTGGAAACCGGTATGCTGGCGAGTTCCAGCTGTAAAGAGACGATGACAGGCTGGTATACAGCGTCGAATAAACCGGCGGTGTGTAAAGGGGATCACAAAGATGAGTCGTCAACAGAAAGCGAAGTGTCGCAAGTAGCGACGCCGTCGCCCACACCTACGCCGACACCCACCCCGACCCCGACACCCACGCCGACGCCAACTCCTACGCCGACTCCGACCCCGACTCCTACCCCCACACCGGAAGTGACGCCAAGTCCGTCACCGACACCGGAGGAATCACAAGATCCGGAATCGTCGAGTACGCCAGATCCCGGAGGAAGTGAAAGCGAACCGGAGACGGAGCCGTGACGGATTGAGAAATTCGTATGAAAAGAGCGCCATTGGGCAAAAAAGCCGCCCGACGGCGCTCTTTTAGCATAATTGCACAGCTTTCTCTTAAAAAGTGACCAATTCCTGCCGGAAAAAGCCCTTGCAAAATGGAACGAAACATGGTAATCTGTATATCACGGCAATACAATCGTTTTTAGGTGATGGACAATGAAGAATTCCTCCTATCTGTTGGTGGATGCCTCTTCCTTGCCGGAAGTATACGGAAAAGTGTTACAGGCAAAGCAACTTCTGGCAAACCGGGAAGCTTCCAGTACATCGGAAGCTGTGCGTATGGTAGGGATCAGCCGCAGTGTCTTTTATAAATACAAAGATGCGGTTTTTCCGTATAATAAAAAACAATCATCCCAAATTCTCACGATTCAGGCAGTTCTGCTGGACCGTCCGGGGGTACTGATGTCCTTGATGGCCGTGTTTTACGATGTGGGGGCCAATATTCTGACCATTAACCAGAATATCCCGGTGGATGGAAGGGCCCTGATTTCAGTTTCAGCACGAACGGAAGCCATGGAAATGCCCGTGGAGGATTTGCTGGAAAAACTAAGGAACGTGGAAGGCGTTCTCTCTATTCAAAGTATTCGCGACGAATGAGCGCTTGTTGCAAGGAGGAAATGAGTATGATGAAAATTGCAATCCTTGGTCACGGTACCGTAGGTTCTGGTGTGGCGGAAGTATTGACCAGCCATGCGGAAAGCATCGCTCGCCGGGCCAAAGAAGAAATCGAGATCAAATACATTCTGGATATTCGTGATTTTCCCGACAGCCCGTTACATGACCGCTTTGTAAAGGACTTTCAGGTTATTCTGAACGACCCGGAAGTGGCGATTGTGGCCGAAGTGATGGGCGGGCTGCACCCGGCGTTCGATTTTGTAAAAGCGTGCCTGGAAAATGGGAAAAGTGTGGTTACCTCCAATAAGGAACTGGTAGCGGCGAAGGGCGCGGAACTTTTGAGCATTGCCCAAAAGAAAAACCTCAATTTCCTGTTTGAAGCCAGTGTGGGTGGCGGTATTCCCATTATCCGTCCTATCAGCCAGTGCCTGGCGGCTAACGAAGTGCTGGAAATTGCCGGTATTCTCAATGGTACCACGAACTTTATTCTGACCAAAATGATCCGTGATTCCATGAGTTTTGAAGACGCCCTGGCTCTGGCGCAGCAGCTGGGGTATGCCGAACGGAATCCGGCAGCGGATATTGAAGGCCATGATGCCTGCCGCAAAATTTGTATTCTGGCCTCTTTGGCGTTTGGCCGCCATGTGTACCCGGAACAGGTACATACTGAAGGGATTACCAACATTACGCTGGGCGACGTGGAATACGCGGATGCCTGGGGCGGGGTTATTAAACTGATCGGTTCGGTCAAACGTACGCCGGAAGGCAAAGTGCAGATCCTCGTGGCACCGATGATGATTCCGCGGGAAAGCCAGCTGGCCAATGTGGACGATGTATTCAATGGTATTTTGGTGCGTGGCGATGAAACCGGGGATGTTGTATTCTACGGCAAAGGCGCCGGCAAACTGCCCACGGCCAGTGCGGTGGTGGCCGATATTATCGACTGTGTCAAGCACGTGAAAGCCCGCAAATACCTGTACTGGGAAGACGGTTCGCCTGATTACGTGGAAGATTACCGTAAAAATGAAACGCTCATGTATGTACGGGTGAAAACAGCTGATCCCGACGACCTGTTGGAAAAAGCCGATGCGCTGTTTGATGGGGTATCGCGGCTGTCGCGGTTCGATGCGCCGGATGATGAATTGGCATTTTACACCGAAAAATTGCTGCCGGAAGGCGTAATCGAAGAAAAGTTGCAGCAGCTCAAAACTATGGGCGGTGACGTACAGTCGGCTGTACGCATTGCCGATCTGTAAAGTTAGGCTAACGGGGGCCGTTTGCGGCCCTTCCGAATAGAATAGACCGTAGGAAAGAAGATGATGTTATATGATGCGTATTGATGTACCGGCAACATCTGCCAACCTGGGTTCCGGGTTCGATTCTCTGGGCATCGCGCTAACATTGTGCAACCGGGTATGGATGGAAGAATGGGATAGCGTGGATATCGCGTCTCTGGATCATACGGTAGTACCCACCGATGAAAGCAACCTAATCTACTGGGCGGCCCAGCGTCTGTTTGAAGAATGCGGGCACCACCTACCGGGGCTGAAAATCCGGCAGGAAAACAACATTCCCATGGCGCGGGGGCTGGGGAGCAGTTCGGCTTGTATTGTGGCCGGGCTTCTGGGGGCCAACCGTATGCTGGGGAACCCGCTCTCGGAACAGGATCTGATCCGTTTGGCGGCGAAAATCGAAGGACACCCTGATAATACCACACCGGCTATTTCCGGGGGACTGGTGGCTTCTGCGATGGAAGGGGAGCGGGTCTATAGCGTCAGCGTACCGGTTTCCGACAAAATCCGGTTTGCCGTATTTGTACCGCCGTTTGAACTGAAAACGGAACTGGCCCGGAAAATGTTGCCGGAATCCTACAGTCGCGAAGACGCCGTATACAATCTGTCCCGGTCGGCACTGATGACAGCATCGCTGTTTTCCGGTAAAATTGAAAATCTGCGGGTAGCGGTGCAAGACCGTTTGCATCAACCGTACCGTAGTGGCCTGATTGAACATTACGATCAGGTGTTCCGCATCACCTATGAACTGGGTTCGCTGGGCACCTATGTCAGCGGGGCCGGTCCTACCATCATCGCTTTAGTGCCAGCCGATGAAGCTGACCACTTCCTTTCGCAGGCACAAACGCAGCTTGCCCAGAAAGGGATCGAAAACTGGCAGACCGATATTTTGGCTGCGGATCCCCACGGGGCGCGCATTACTGTTGAATAAGAACCGGAGGTTTTTTCTATGAGTCTCATTGTGCAGAAATTCGGGGGCACGTCGGTTGCCAATGCCGAACGCCTCAGAAATGTGGCACAGATCGTCACGGATAAATACAAAGAAGGCAACGATATGGTCGTTGTTGTATCCGCTCAGGGGGATACGACCGACGATTTGATTGCCAAAGCAAACGAAATCAATGATCATCCCAGCAAGCGGGAAATGGATATGCTGCTAACGGCTGGGGAACAGATGTCGGCGTCTCTGCTGGCTATGGCCATTGAAAAAATGGGATTCCCTGTCGTTTCGCTGCTGGGCTGGCAGGCCGGTTTCGTGACGACGACGGATTATGGCAATGCCCGGATTAAGAATGTCGACCCTCAGCGCATCCGCAAAGAGCTGGACAAGCGCAATATCGTGGTAGTAACCGGGTTCCAGGGTGTCAACCGGTACGATGATATGACCACGCTGGGCCGCGGTGGCAGCGATACCAGTGCGGTGGCCATTGCCTGTGTGATGAAAGCGGATTTGTGCCAGATTTATACGGACGTAGACGGGGTATATACCGCCGACCCGCGCAAAGTAAAGGAAGCCAGAAAGCTGTCGGTCATTTCGTATGACGAAATGTTGGAACTGGCCACCCTGGGGGCGCAGGTGCTGCATAACCGTTCGGTGGAATTGGCAAAGAAATACGGACTGGAACTGGAAGTACTCTCCAGTATCACGAAACAACCCGGAACAATCGTAAAGGAGACGAACAAAATGGAAAAAATGCTGATCAGCGGTGTGGCAAAAGACTGCAATATTGCACGGATCTCGATCATTGGCGTGCCGGATAAGCCCGGTCTGGCTTTCCGCGTGTTCAGCAAACTTTCGGCTAAAAATATCAACGTGGATATCATTCTGCAATCGGTGGGCCGCAATGGAACGAAAGATATTTCGTTTACGGTGGGGCAGGATAACCTGCAACTGGCGCTGGATCTGCTGGAACCCTACGCCGAAGCCCTGGGAGCTACCGGTGTGGTGTACAATGAGCATGTAGCAAAAATCAGCATCGTAGGTGCCGGGATGGAATCCCACCCGGGTGTAGCTGCCGACATGTTTGAAGCACTGTATGGGGCGAATATTAACATTCATATGATTTCCACCAGCGAAATCAAAATTTCGGTTTTGATCGATGAAAGTGAAGCCGATGCCGCTGTGCAGGCTGTCCACAATCAGTTCTTCCGCTAAGCGTAATCTTAAAAAACTCAAGC
>CAJKJS010000132.1 GCA_905200265.1 uncultured Oscillospiraceae bacterium | reverse complement strand
AAGAAAAAAGAGAAAACATTCCTGCAAGCCTAATGCGCACTTTAAGAAAAGCCGTACAAATTCTGCCGTACCGCTTTTTCTTCACGCATTATCTTTTTTTAAATTTAGCAGGAAATATTTCTCATTTTTCCACATCCTTTTTTTGTTTTCTATATTCTATCGCACACTATGTAAAAAAGCAACCCTTTTATGCTTTGGGAATCCGCACAATGTACTCAAAATATTGTTCCGTCTCCCTTTTATCCGTCTGCGCCCGAATGCCCGACTGTTTCATAACATCAATGGCCCGGTTCACCGTATTTAAAAACAGACGCACATCTTTGACAATGCCCCTGGTTTTTTGTTTTGCCTTTTTGGGAGCCAGGGCCCGTTCCACCAATTCTTCCGTTTCACGCACAGTCAATTGCTTTTGAACAATGGTATGAAGTACCTTTTTTCGTTCGTCACTATCTTCGATCCGCAAAAGCGCCCTGGCATGCCGCTCTGTCAAATGGGCATCTTGAATCACAGTACGTTCCTCTTTTTCCAGTTTCAGTAACCGCAGTTTGTTCGCTACATACGCCTGACTTTTTCCCAGGCGATGCGCCAGCTCCTCTTGGGTTACTTTTTGTTGGCGGCTAATTTGCAAAAAAGCCTCTGCTTGTTCAAAAAAGCCCAAATCCTGGCGCTGTATATTTTCAATCAAAGCATAAACCGCCGATTCTTCCGCCGTACAAAGCAGCACCAGCGCCGGAATTTCCGTCAGTCCAGCTTTTTTACTGGCGCGCAGACGCCGTTCCCCCGCAATAAGCTCGTACCAACCATTTTCTATCCGGCGTACTGTGATTGGCTGTAACACCCCCGATGTACGGATGCTTTGGCTCAAACTTTCCAGTTCCTCTTCCTTCCACTGATGTCGTGGCTGGTTGGGATTGGGGACAATGTGCTGCACCGGAATCATCTGCACCTTCCGTTTTTCGTTGCGGCGTATCAAAAAAAACGCACCTCCCCTGCCATTTCTGCCATCAGCATAGCACAGGGAATGTGCGTTTTGTGTAGGAATAGGGACACGCTTTTATTTTACAGCGGATTTTTTGCCATTTTTGCACCGGCCCGCGGATAGGTAGCCGGGGTATGCCCGATTTTTTCCATGACCAGTAGCGTACGGCGGCTGTCATCCGGCAATGTCAGTTCCACTTGCCGGCATAATTTTGCCTGTAAACACAAAAGAGCATGTTGGGCCGCTTTAGCTTCTTCATAACCATCAGGACCTTTCATCGCAACAAAATGCCCTCCTTGTTTCACAAACGGCAAGCAATATTCGCACAGAACCGGCAGAGCCGCTACCGCTCGAGCTGTAGCCAGATCAAATTGTTCGCGCAGTGCTTTTTGGCGTCCGCCTTCTTCCGCGCGCGCATGAATGGTCTGGGCTGAAAGGGATAATTCCTTTAGCACTTCCTGTAAAAAGACAAGCCGTTTATTCAGGCTATCGAGCAGCGTCAATTGCAAATTTGGCCTTGCAATCAAAAGGGGAATTCCCGGGAATCCAGCACCTGTGCCGACATCAATTACTTTTTCTTCTCGCTGCAAAGGCACCACCGATAAGAGCGAGAGACTGTCGATAAAATGACGAATGACAACCCCTTCGGGATCACGAATAGCCGTGAGATTCATTTTTTCATTCCAGGAAAGCAACAGGTCCCCATACTTATCAAACTTGTCGACCTGTTCGCCGCTGAGTTCTACCCCGAACTCAGACGCTTTTTCGCACAATAAGGTGCGCAGGGCGGCATCCATCATGTTGTCGGTTCCTCCTTTTTCCCTTCGGTTTCTTCTCCACGCAGCCGGCTTAAATAAATGAGCAGCACCGAAATATCCGCCGGGCTAACACCGGAAATCCGGCCCGCCTGCCCAATATTCTGGGGACGCACCCGGTTTAGTTTTTCTCTGGCTTCCATACGCAGCCCATCAATCGTATCATACTGCAAATTGTCCGGCAGTGTTTGGCGTTCCAGACGGCGCATTTCATCAATATCCGCCTTTTGGCGGCGAATATATCCCTCATATTTCAGTTCAATTTCCACGTTTTCCAGTACGGCATCCGGGATATCCGCCGGACGGGTTGTATCCACGGGCGTCAGATCCTGGTACCGAATCTGAGGACGGCGCAGTAAATCCGACAAATGGACTCCTGTCGTTACCGGAGTGGTCCCCCGGGCAACCAGAATGTCATTGAGCGCTTCGCTGGGCGAAAATACCGTAGAAAGAGCCCGTTTCATCTCCTGCTGCTTCCATTCCTGTTTGCGGCAGAATTTTTCCCACCGTGCTGGGCTGATCAGCCCAATTTCCCATCCCAGCGGGGTCAGACGTTCGTCAGCATTATCCTGACGCAAAACCAACCGGTATTCGGAACGGGATGTCATCATGCGGTACGGGTCCGATACCCCTTTAGTAATCAGATCATCAATCAAGGTTCCGATATACGACCCTGCCCGGTCTAAAATAACCGGGGGCTGATGATGAATTTTCCGGGCCGCATTGATGCCCGCAACTAATCCTTGCGCGGCTGCTTCTTCATACCCGGAACTGCCATTAAACTGACCAGCTCCATAAAGACCAGGCCAATCGGTAAATTCCAGCGTTGCCTGCATCTGAGTGGGGTCCACACAGTCGTATTCAATGGCATAAGCACTGCGCATGATAGAAACATGTTCTAAGCCTTTAATAGACCGGTAAAACTGCAATTGTACATCTTCGGGTAGTGAAGAGGACATGCCCTGCAAATACATTTCTTCCGTATCCAGTCCACACGGTTCAATAAACAGCTGGTGCCTCGGTTTATCCGAAAAACGCACCACTTTATCTTCAATACTGGGGCAGTACCGAGGTCCTACCCCTTCAATCATTCCGGCATACAGAGGGGAACGATCTAAATTCGCTTTAATAATCCGATGAGTTTCATCATTGGTCCAGCTTACATAACACACGGCGCGGTTAGGACCAGGATCTTCGGTTTCATAGGAAAACGGGATGACCGGATCATCCCCTTTTTGCTCTTCCAACTCCGAAAAATCAATACTGCGGCGCAGCACACGGGCGGGTGTACCGGTTTTAAACCGACGCAGCGACAGTCCCAATTTAACAAGAGACTCGGTCAAATAGGCAGCCGGAAACATACCATCCGGGCCACTTTCATAGGCCACATCGCCCACAAATACCTTCCCACCTAAAAAGGTACCCGTGGCCAAAATCACCGCTTTCACGGTATAGCGGGCATGCAAGCGTGTATCCACCAGCCAAACACCGTTTTCCCCCTGGCTAATGGCTACGACTTCCGCCTGTTTCAGTTCCAAATTTTCCTGCTGTTCACACTTTTGCTTCATAATCTGGCTATAAGCCCGCCGATCAATCTGGGCCCGCAAGGAGTGAACCGCCGGTCCTTTTCCCAAATTGAGCATCCGGCTCTGCAAAAAACAGGCGTCGGTGGTCTTTCCCATTTCGCCCCCCAGTGCATCAATTTCCCGCACCAGGTGTCCTTTGGCCGTTCCGCCAATACTGGGGTTACACGGGCAATTGCCCACGGCATCCATATTGATCGTAAACATCACGGTGCGGCACCCCAACCGGGCAGCGCTTAACGCCGCTTCAATCCCGGCATGGCCGGCCCCAATCACCGCCACGTCATAATGACCCGCATCATACATTCTGGTTTCCTCTTTTCTATCGCCAGCTTTTTATTTTCCAACACAAAAATGAGAAAAGACTTCATCCACCACAGCAATGGTAGCCTTTTCACCCGTGAGTTCCAGCAAAGCATCAACGGCGGCTTCTACCGAAACTGTTACAGCGTCCAGCGTCATTCCTGCCTGTAAGGCGCCTTTTGCTTCTTCCACTGCCTGCAAGCACCGGCTCACATCTTGGCGTTGCCGTTCGGTATACAAAATCCCCTCGCCAGGATTCAGCTCCGAAGCATGCAGGGTTTCCAAAATTACCTGTTCCAGCTCTTGCATACCGTCGCCAGAACGGGCCGAAATATAAACAATCCGTTTATTTTTTGATTCAATATACTCTTTGTCTATTTTTTCTTCCAAATCGGTCTTATTGAGTATGGCAATACTGGGTAATCCTTCGCTCATGGTAAGCAACTGGCGGTCTTCGTCATTGAGTTCCTGGGAAGCATCAAACACCAGGAAAATCAGTTCCGCACTGGCAAATTTTTCTCTGGCGCGCTGTACCCCAATTTTTTCGACTGGATCATCGGTTTCCCGAATCCCGGCGGTATCGCTCAGCCGCAGCAGCACCTGCCCGAGCTGCACGGTTTCTTCCACCACATCCCGGGTAGTCCCCGCCACTTCGGTCACAATGCTGCGCTCCGTACCGGTCAGTCGATTCATCAAGGTAGACTTCCCGGCATTGGGGCGACCAACAATGACCGTATCGACCCCTTCCCGCAGAACCCGCCCGGCATCAAATGTGGAAAGCAACCGGCGCAAATCATTTTCTACAGTGGCCAAATGTTTCTCTAAAAAGCCTTCCGTGATTTGCGGCACATCGTCATCAGGATAGTCCGCCCAGGCTGCCAGATGAGACGCTATCAGCAGCAATTCCTGCCGTAAAGCCCCAATTTTCCGGCTCAAGGCTCCATCATGGCCCGAAAGAGCCGCCCGGGCTGCCTGCGTGCCTCGAGCCGAAATCATTTGCATGACCGCTTCGGCCTCAGCCAAGTCCATTTTTCCATTGCAATAGGCACGGCGCGTAAATTCCCCCGGACCAGCCGGCGCCGCTCCGGCCGCCAGTACAGCCGCTAATACCTGCTGCAAAATCACTAATCCACCATGGCAGGAAAGCTCGACTACGTCTTCCCCGGTAAAGCTATGAGGAGCCCGAAACCGCAGTGCAATGGCTTCGTCCGCTTTGTCACCGTTTTGATCCTCGACCCAGCCAAATAACGCTGTGTATCCCGGTATGTCCCGAATATCGCCCCGGCGGCTGTGAAACACCCGGGCTGCAATCTCTGCGGCCTGAGGGCCGGAAATTCGAATCACACCAATACCTCCTGGTGCCTGAGCCGTCGCAATGGCTGCAATGGTTGTTTGCATGGCTTTATCCTTTCTCACAACAA
>CAJKJS010000131.1 GCA_905200265.1 uncultured Oscillospiraceae bacterium | reverse complement strand
GATCAGGCAAAGAACAAAATGAGAACCTGGCCAATGGGATACAGAACCCACACCAGCGGATCTAACCGCGTACGTCCCAACACAATCCGCAGAATAATTAAAAGCTCGGAAAGGAAAAAGGATAGAGAACCGAAAGCGGCCAGCAAATACCATCCGCCCTTGGAGAAGGCATAGGAGTAAATGGCGAAAGATGCCAGCGAAATCATGAAGTCATATGCCAAAATCAGTCCGCACTGCACGGCGGGTGTGCCCGCCCGGCGGAAAAGGAGCAACAAAAGAAGAAGGAACAGGACATAGACAGACAATGCCATGGAAAAACCGAAACTGAAAAACGGAAAGTTTTCTTTTTGAATCAGCTGAAAGTACCCAAGAAAATAGAGAAGGTGCGTTACAGCAAAAGCACCGCCGCCAATATAGAACCAGGGCAGCTTTTTCCATTTTTCCAGCCCATCTGTGTCCATCAGGATTAGATCTCCCACCGTGGAAAATAGCATCCCCACACAGCACAAAGCTCGCCCCTCATTGGGAGAAAAGATCCATAGCAGAATGGAAAATAGACTCATCAAAAAGGTAAGAGTGATCGTGCGGATTTTCTTCATAACAGGGGTGATGGTGAACATAAATAGCGCCTCCTTTTGTCAGATGGAGCAGCCCAAATCGGGCGGCTGTATTTTGATGAACGGATGGCGGTCTAAGAGGCCGCACCCGCGAGGAACCTTTTGAAAAAGCATATATTGATCCATAGCGGCCCGTTCCTGATCCAGAACCATTTTGGCACTGGGGGATAGGGCTTCCATTTGTTGGTGATTGAGCAGCCATGGGAGCGTGGCGTTACAGTTACGCATATAAGAAAGACCCCGGGGCGTAGCACCGAGCACAAAAGCAAAAGGAGGGATTTCACAAAGTGTGTCCCGATATAGGCCTAAAAAACCGGCCAGTGTTATACGCCGTATGCGCGCTAAAGAATAGCGCTTTGTTTTTGTTTGGTCCCATACTTGTGATAGGGTGCCACTCGATTGTACAGCATGATATAACCGGTTTTCAATGCCTTCGCTGCAATCGGGCAAGCGGGAAAAATCCGC
Organism: uncultured Oscillospiraceae bacterium; assembly: GCA_905200265.1. Lineage (GTDB taxonomy): Bacteria > Bacillota > Clostridia > Oscillospirales > Acutalibacteraceae > Heritagella. The sequence continues at coordinate 4,059 of CAJKJS010000131.1, read as the reverse complement.
TTTGTCCATACGCCGTAAAAGGGAAAGGATGGCCTGATCCATTTGTCCGGGAAAAGAGAGATACCCCTGCTGCTGTTCCCGTTCGAAAATGCTAGCGCTTGTCGAAGGCAGAAGGGAAGTAACCGATTGTCCCTGTGCGACTCGTTTTCGAAGCTGCGACGCGCTGAGAAATTGCGTCAAATCATGGCTATCCTCATCATGGGCGGCGCCGCGGCGGCTGACGGTACGAAGGGAAAGATGGGCTTGTAAGGTGCGGTTTGCTTTGCAGTATTCGATACCCAATGTATTATTAGGACCCAGTAAAAAATGAGCCATATCCTCTCCCAATACTTGCTGAACCGCCTTCGTTCTGGCAGCGGCGAAGGAAAGTCCCTGTGCTAAAAAAGGACGCAAAGCTGAGGAAAAAGTGGGGGAAAGCAAAAACGAAGCTAGCTCGTCCAATTTTTCAGCGTGCCCGCATTCGCTGCCAAAATAAAGCGTATTGACGCCCACTCCAGATAGCAGGGAAACACCGCCTCTGGCAAAGCGTTCGGCCCCACTCATCGCAAATGAAACCGGCAGCATGAGCACGAGATCAGCCCCCTGCCAAAGCGCCATTTCGGCCCGGGCCCAGGGTGAAAGCAAGGCAGCTTCGCCTCGCTGAACAAAAGGGCCGCTCATGGCGCAGATGACAACATCACTTTCCTTTCGCATGTGAGAAAGCAAAAAGGCATGGCCAAAATGAAGCGGGTTGAATTCGCAGATCAATCCGGAAATTACGGGTTTTTGTTCCATTTTTAGATGAAAACTCCTTGAATTTAAACAACATTTGTACTATCATAATATTACAGCAATGAACGGATGGTTACAAGCGCTAAGTGCAAAAGGCTATGGCTTTTTGCACGGAAGGTGACGGCTTTTCACAACCGAGGCCATTCCAGATGATCAAGTAGGAGGATATATCATTCATGAAAGTTCTGGTAATCAATGCGGGCAGCTCTTCTTTGAAATATCAGCTGATCGACATGGAAAACGAAGAGATGATCTGTAAAGGGAACTGCGAGCGTATTGGGCAGGAAATGGGTGCGTTTTCGTATAAAACGGCAGACGGCAAAAACGTCAAATACGATGTCGCCATGTCGAACCATACCGAAGCGTTTACCCAGGTGAAAAACGCGCTTCTGAACGAAGAATATGGCGTGCTGAAAGATTTGAACGAAGTGTCGGCTATCGGTCACCGCGTCGTGCAGGGTGGTGCTTTGTTCAATCAATCGATGTTGGTAGATGAAAAAGTGATCGAAGGGATTAAATCCCTGATTCCGCTGGCGCCGCTGCACAACGCCGCCCATGTACAAGGTATCGAAGCTTGCCGTTCGGTATTTGGTGAAGAAGTGCCGGAAGTGGTCGTGTTTGATACGGCTTTCCACTCCACCATGCCGCCGGAAGCTTACACGTATGCCATTCCTTACAAGTATTATGAAAAATACGGTGTGCGCCGTTATGGTTTTCATGGTACGTCCCACCGCTTTATTTCCCATCGCTGCGCCGAAATGATGGGGAAAGACATTAAAGACCTGAAGATTATCACCTGCCATCTGGGTAATGGTTCTTCGCTGGCTGCTGTGAAATATGGTAAAGTTATCGATACCAGCATGGGTATGACGCCTCTGGGCGGCTTCATGATGGGGACTCGTTCCGGTGACCTGGATCCTTCGGTTATCACGTTCATCGCAGAAAAAGAAAACATTTCTGCACCGGAAATGAGCGAACTGCTGAATAAGAAATCCGGCCTGTATGGTATTTGCGGATATTCGGATGACCGTGACGTAAGTGCTGCGGAAAGCCGCGGGGATGAACGTGCTGCTCTGGCTCATAAGATGCTTTCGTACGGTGTAAAGAAGTTTATCGGCAGCTACATTGCCGCTATGGGTGGTTGCGATGCCATCGTATTTTCGGCTGGCCTGGGCGAAAATCAGCCGCTGCTTCGGAAGAGAATTTGCGAAAACCTGAGTTACTTTGGTATTGAAATCGACGATGAAGTGAATGCCGAATTTACTCATGGCGGCGGCGGCGTAGATGGCGCTGGTAAAATTTCTTCGTCTGCATCGAAGATCCCGGTCTATGTGATTCCCACGAACGAAGAACTGGTTATTGCCAGAGATACGCGCGATATCGTGGAACAAATGGCAGCGAAATAAATCGGTTTACCATTTAGACATCACGGATGAAAAAACGGCAGGCCCCTTTTTGTGGAGCCTGCCGTTTTTGTCGCGATTCGCACTTGTTCGGATTTATACCCAAAACCGTTAAGCGCTGTCTCTGTCGCGAAACAGAAGGGAAATGCACCAAAGGGCGCAAATGCCGACCAGCGTATATACGATACGGCTTAGAACGGCATCTTGACCGCCGAAGATCCAGGCAACCAGATCGAACTGAAAAAGACCGATCAATCCCCAGTTGATTCCGCCGATGATCAGAAGCGATAATGCAATTTTGTCAAGCATATGCCAAAGCTTCCTTTCTGAAAAAGTTACCGCACAGCAAAAGCTGTTACATGGACAGTATGGCAGGAATGAAGAAAAATATACACAATCCTTTTTCATGAAAGCAATATGGCCATTTTACAAAAGAGGGAGAAGAATTCATATGGCTCAAAAAAGCTCAATGAAAGATATGACGTGTGGCAAACCCATGTCTTTGATTCTGGGGTTTGCTCTTCCGCTTATTTTTGGCAATTTTTTTCAACAGATGTACAGCATGGTCGATACGATCATTGTGGGACAGTATTTAGGAGTCGATGCACTAGCTTCCGTTGGTTCGGTCGGTTCCCTACAGTTTTTGATTATTGGTTTTTGCCTTGGCTCCTGTGCCGGGATGTCCATTCCCATTGCACAGCGGTTTGGTGCGAAAGATGAGGAGAATCTGCGTAAATTTGTGGCCAATAGTATTTGGCTGGCGGCTGCAATGGCCGTGGTCGTTACGGTAATCACCGTAGCACTTGCTTGGCAAATTCTCGTTTGGATGCAGACGCCTTCCAACATCATCCAGGAAGCTTATAACTATTTTGTGGTGATTTTGCTGGGCATTCCGGCCACCATTTTGTATAATCTAGCTTCGGCGATTATGCGGGCACTGGGGGACAGCAAAACTCCGCTGGTTTTCCTGATTCTTTCGTCCGTGCTCAATATTGGACTGGATTTTCTGTTTATCCTTACCTTCCATATGGGGTGTGCTGGGGCGGCTTGGGCCACGATTTTGTCACAGCTAATTTCGGGCCTGTTATGTGTCTTTTACATGATTCGCCATCTTCCCATTTTGCATGTGCGTAAAGGGGAATGGGCGTTTAGCCCTATCCATATGAAAATTCTGTGTAATTTGGGATTTCCTATGGGACTGCAAAACTCCATTACGGCAATTGGCAGCGTGGTGTTGGCCAGCGCCGTGAACTCTTTGGGTTCGGTGGCGGTTGCCTCGATAACAGCAGCTTCCAAAATTCAAATGCTGTTTAACTGTGCATATGATGCGATGGGAACTACGATGGCGACGTATTGTGGCCAAAACGTAGGCGCCCGCAAATTGTCGCGTATTGGCCGGGGGCTGCGTTGCGGTTTGGGCGTGATGATTGTTTATTCGGTTCTTTCCTTTCTCATTTTACAGTTTTTCGGAAAAACCATCGCGCTTTTATTTGTCAATGCGGATGAAACCGCGATTCTATCTAACGTGGAAACGTTCCTGTTTATTAACTCGGTCACATATGCCACGCTGGCCTTTGTCATTGTGGTGCGTTACATGATTCAAGGCCTGGGCTTCAGTAAAATTGCCATGTTTGCCGGGCTGTTTGAAATGGTGGCACGAGTGGGTGTTGCGTTCTTCATGGTACCGCTTTGGGGCTTTGTGGGAGCTTGTCTGGCGAATCCGGCTGCTTGGATTGCAGCTGATTGCTTCCTGATTCCCTGCTATTTCTCGGTTATGCGCCGGGTACGCCGCATGGTGGTGGAAGTGCCAGACGAAGATGACGTGGAAAAACAGACAGCTTAACAGGATACAAAAAACGTGGGTCCTATCAAACGATAGGGCCCA
>CAJKJS010000130.1 GCA_905200265.1 uncultured Oscillospiraceae bacterium | reverse complement strand
CCAATTTGCGGTTGACAGATGGGGCGAAAACGGGGATAATAATACTGTCTTTGTGTACCCCTTTTCCGGTTGCCAACAGGGCACCTGCTTCTTATGGGGCACAGACTTATTTTTCCATATACAGGAGGAACCGACATGGGTTTGGTAGATAGCTTTAAAAAAATGTGGAACCCGCCCGAAGATGAATATGAAGACGACTACGTTGACGTGTACGCCAATTCGGATGCATCGGCTCCGGCTGCTTCGGAAGCACCTGCACGGGAAGAACCCCGCGAAACGGTGCGCCGTTCCAACCCTTCTTCCGGCAGTAACAAAGTAGTGAATATTCATGCCACCGCTCAGCTGCAGGTTGTGCTGTTTAAGCCCGAACATTTCGGGGAAGAAATTCGTTCGATTGCCGATGAGCTTTTAAAAATGCACACGGTTGTGCTCAACCTGGAACACACGGAGGAAAGTGTGTCCCGTCGCATTATCGATTTCCTCAGCGGTGTTACATATGCCAATAAGGGCAAAATCAAACCCGTTGCCAGCAATACGTTTATCATTACGCCCTATAATGTGGATCTGACGGGCGATGAAGTGGTGGACGAGCTGGAAAATAACGGCGTTTATTTTTAAAAGAGAAGTCCCATGATACGCGACGAAGACCGGTGGCTCATTGCCAAGTGCCGGGATGTGATCCGACTGGGGCAAAAAGCGCCGCACTTTCTTGGATTCCTCGATGAACGGGAAGCTACCGTGGCCCAGAGGGTTCTTAGGGAAGAGTGGTGTGAAAATGCTCTTTTATGGGGCGGCTATGAAGGGGCCGAACGGGTGATGATGGGGGTGTTTCCCGATTATCAGCCGGCCGACCCGTCTTTCTTCCCCATTGTGGGTGTAACGGCTCGGTACCGGGTGGAAGATAGACTGACCCATCGGGATTTTCTGGGCGCTTTTTTGGGTGCTGGTGTTCAGCGCCAGGCGCTGGGTGATATTTTGCCCGAAGAAGGGCGCTGCGTGCTGTTTTTAAAAGAAGATACGGCCAATTTTCTGCTGACGCAGGTGGAAAAAGTTGGCCGCACAGGGGTACGCCTGCAGCCGGGGTTTTGTGAACCTCTGCCGCAGGCCCACGCTTTTGTGCCCTGTGATGGGGTGATTGCTTCTCCGCGACTGGATTGCATAACCGCCTTTTTACTCGGCGTCAGCCGGCAAAAAGCCGCTTCGTGCATTCGGGCCGGTGGGGTACAAGTGAATCACGAACCGTGTCAGGACCTTTCCCGTCTCATCCAGGAGGGCGACCTTTTGTCGATTCGCTCCCGGGGACGGTTTTGCATTGACCGGTTGGGGCCGCCCACCAAAAAAGGGCGTCTCGGTGTGGCGGCGCGCCGCTACGTGTGAGAAATGATTTGATTTTATGGGGGGACAACCATGCTTACACTCAGTGATATTGAGAATGCGGTGTTTCGCCGGTCCGGCCGGGCCGGTTATAACGGAGAAGATGTGGATAATTTCCTACAGCAAATCCGTGTTTCCTACGAAGCGCTGATCAAAAACAACCTGGAACAGAAAGAAAAAATTGCTATGCTTTCTTCCGAAAATGCTTCGCTGAAGAAAGAAAATACGACTTTGTCGTCGCAAATTCAGCAGTATCGCGAGGAAGAAGACGAAATCAAGCACGCGCTGATCAGCGCCCAAAAGCTGGGAGATGCTTCCATTCGTGAAGCGCGGCATAAGGCTGAAATTATTTTGAAAGATGCCGAATTGCAGGCCCAGTCGGTGGTAGCCGAAGCCCGCGGAAAAATTGGCGATTACGAAACGGAACTGGAACAGTTAAAGCGTTCGGTTTCCGATTTCCGTGCGTCGCTGCTGGATATGTACCGTAAGCATCTGGTGCTGATTGATGCCCTTCCTTCTCAGCGTACGGCGAAAAAGGAAGAAAAAACAGCTCCGGCTGAAGTAGAACAGGCCCCGGCTCCGGAAAAATCGGAACAACCCGCTCCGCAGCCCGAAGCAGAACCGGTTGCCCCGCAACAGGTTCCGGAAGAAGAAACGAAGGCAGTGGCCCAGAAGGAACCGGCTCCGGAAAAACCGGAAAAAGAATACACGGATGTGTCAGGTTTTGGCGCGCCGGAACCCCGGACGGAAACAAAAGACCGCCGGTATGGCAAACTGAAATTTGGCGATGATTACGATATTGCGCAGGACCCTGATTCACCGGTCGACATTTTTAACCGGTAATCCTGAAATAGAACGAAAAGAAGTCTGAAGGAGTAATGGTCGAGATGGATTACAAAAACACACTGAATCTGCCTCAAACCGACTTCCCCATGCGCGGCGACCTGCCCCGGCGGGAACCGTCCATGCTGGAAAGCTGGAATGAAAAGAAGATCTACGAAAAATTGATGGCTAAAAATGCCGGGAAACCCAGCTATGTGTTGCATGACGGCCCGCCCTATGCGAACGGTGATATTCACATGGGCACGGCGCTGAATAAAACGCTGAAGGATTTCATTGTCCGGTATAAGAACATGAGTGGCTTCCGTGCACCGTATGTGCCCGGTTGGGATACGCATGGTCTGCCCACAGAACTGAAAGCCCGGAAAAAAGCCGGTGTGAGTAACTCGGCCACCATCAGCGACGTGGAGCTGCGGCAGATCTGCCGGGAATTTGCCATGGGGTATATCGATTCTCAGCGTAAACAGTTCCGCCGCTTGGGTGGAATCGGCAAGTGGGACGATCCGTATATCACCCTGAAAAAGGAATTTGAAGCCAAACAGATCGAAATCTTTGCCGAAATGGCGGAAAAAGGGTATATCTACCGCGGTCTAAAACCCGTTTATTGGTGCAGCAGCTGCGAAACGGCTTTGGCCGAAGCGGAAATCGAATATGCGGATGATCCTTGCCAGTCCATCTATGTGAAATTTGCCGTGAAAGACGACAAAGGACTGCTGTCGGCCATGGGCGCTGATCTTTCCAAAACGTATTTCGTGATCTGGACCACTACGACTTGGACCCTGCCGGCGAACGACGCCATCTGCCTGGGGCCCGACTTTGAATATTCCATCATTCACTGGCAGGATGAATACTACATCATGGCCACGGAACTGATGGATTCGGCTATGAAAGCCGCGAATAAGACCGATTACACGGTGATTGGCACCCTGCGTGGCCGTGAGATGGAATACATGACGGCACAGCATCCGTTCCTTGACCGGGAATCGCTGATTATTGTGGGTGACCACGTCACATTGGAAAGCGGTACTGGGTGCGTACACACGGCGCCTGGCCATGGTGTGGAAGACTATCAGGTGACCCATGATCATTATCCCCAGGTTCCTGTCATTGTGCCGGTGGACAGCCACGGCCGTATGACGGAAGAAGCCGGCGAAAAGTTTGCCGGTCTGACGACAGCCGAAGCGAATGTGGCCATCGCGAAGCACCTGGAAGAAACCGGCTATCTGTTTGCCCTGCAGGAAATCGTGCACTCTTATCCCCACTGCTGGCGGTGTAAAAACCCGGTTCTGTTCCGTGCTACGGAACAGTGGTTCTGCTCGGTGGAAGCCATTAAAGACCAGGCCGTTAAGGCGATTAACGAAGTAAAATGGTACCCGGTTTGGGGCCAGGACCGCATTACCTCTATGGTGCGCGAACGCAATGACTGGTGTATTTCCCGGCAGCGCCGCTGGGGCGTGCCGATCCCGATTTTCTACTGCCGTGACTGCGGCGAACCGCTGATGAACCGCGCTTCCATGATGGCGGTATCGGATTTGTTCCGTCGGGAAGGCAGTGACCAGTGGTATGCAAAAGACGCCAGCGACATTCTGCCCGCAGGCACCCGGTGTGAAAAGTGCGGCTGCACGTCCTTTACCAAAGAACGGGATATTATGGACGTGTGGTTCGATTCCGGTGTCACGCATGCGGCTGTGTGCGATGAGCGGGAAGAACTGAAGTGGCCGGCTGATATGTATCTGGAAGGTGCTGACCAGTATCGTGGTTGGTTCCAGTCTTCGCTGCTGACGGCTGTGGCCTGGCGCGGCAAGGCTCCGTATAAAGAAGTAGTGACCCACGGTTGGGTTGTTGACGGCGAAGGCCGCAAAATGAGTAAATCGCTGGGCAACGGTGTGGCACCCCAGGAAATTGTGGACCAGTACGGTGCCGATATTCTGCGTCTGTGGGTGGCTTCGTCGGATTACCATGCCGATATTCGTATCAGTAAGGAAATTCTCAAGCAGCTGTCCGATGCCTACCGCAAAATCCGTAACACGGCCCGGTTTATTTTGGGCAATATCCATGACTTTGACCCCAACAAAGACATGGTATCGGATAGCGATTTGCTGCCTATCGACCGGTGGGCACTGAAACAACTGGATACGTTGTGCAAGACGGTGCACGAAGGGTATTCGACGTATGAATTCCATCAGGCATACCACGCCATTCACAACTTCTGCGTGGTGGATATGTCGAACTTCTACCTGGATGTGGTGAAAGACCGTCTGTATGTGGAAAAGGCAGATAGCCTGTCCCGTCGGGCTGCACAGACCACCATGTACCGTGTACTGTCTACCATGACGCGGCTGGTAGCGCCGATTCTGGCCTTTACCTCCGATGAAATCTGGCTTGCTATGCCGCATACGGCCGATGACGACGCCGAAAATGTGGTATTTAACGATATGCCCAAAGGGGTAGAGGTAGACGCTGATGAAGCGTTCTGCGCCCAGTGGGACCGCATTCATGAACTGCGCGACGCTGTGAAGAAGGCACTGGAACTGGCCCGTAACAAGAAGATCATTGGTTCTTCCCAGGATGCGGCGGTTACGCTGTATGCACAAGGGGAACTGTACGACTTTATCCGCTCCGTCGAAAAGGAACTGCCCACGGTATTCATCGTGTCGCAGCTGACGGTGGAAAACGAAGGCGAAGGCGAAGTAAAGAGCGAAGACGTAGAAGGGCTGAGCATTACGGTAAACCATGCCGAAGGCGATAAGTGCCCCCGTTGCTGGAGCTGGAGTCATACGGTAGGGTCTGATTCGGAACATCCGGAAGTTTGCGCACGCTGCGCGGCGGCTCTGCGTGGCTAATAAACCGTTGAAATAGGAGAGAGCGCTGTCCCTGTGTCAGACAGGGACAGCCGCCTTTTGAAAGCCGGTATGGCCGGCTTTCTTTAGGGAAGGAA
>CAJKJS010000129.1 GCA_905200265.1 uncultured Oscillospiraceae bacterium | reverse complement strand
TTCCTTTCGGTATTCTGTAATACAGAATACCGGTATATTATATAACTAGGTAGTTTTTCTGTCAACTAACTTTCTTTTTTCTTCTGTTTCACAGGACAAAACGTCATTTTTTCGATAAAAAACAGAGGCTGGTCAAAGACCAGCCTCTGCCTTATTCACAGAAAGATTTCGATCAAAAATCTACGTCAAGCGTTATTCCTGATCACTAGACTTCTTGCGAATCAGATACACGCCGAATGCGAGCACACCGCTGAGTGCCAACGTTACCATCGGAACAATCAGGTTCGTGGTATCACCCGTAGTAGGCGTATTCCCATCGGCCGAACCAGTGGGCGTGTTGTTATCGCCGATTTCTTCTTCGCCGCCGTTGCCGCTATTGACGTCGTCACTGCCGCCATCGGCCGGGCCGGTGGGCGTTTCGCCGTCGTCAATATTTTCGTCATCGCTGCTGCCATCATCACTGGTTTCAACGTCGCTGCTTTCTTCATCGCGAATCGCCGTCCAGTAACCATACAGCGTGGTGTCTTCCGTCAAAGAAATGATATTTTCAAACGGGATGGTGCAGGCTTCGTCCAGGTACCAACCATTGAACACATAGCCTTCCACTTCGTTCGCGTTCTTCAGATTTTCTGTGGTGTAAGAAGAACCGTACAGCAAATCCTGATCGGCATCGGGAACGATAGCCCCTTCGGGAACCAGGTTGTCGTCGATGTCAACATACACATAGTTCACATTGACGGTAATCATTTCGTACAGGTTTTCGATTGCCAGCGTGGTATTTTCTTCTTTGGTCACATTAACCGCGTTTTCAGCACTGGTACCCGTAACCGTCAGGTTGCAAACCGGTACTTCTGCACCGCTTTCTACCACATAGTAGCGACCGGTGGGAACAAAGTAGAACGTAATTTCACCGTCGACCATGTCAGCATACGTGAATGTCGTGCACTCCGTACCGTCTTCCATATACACGGTAAAGGTCGTGGTCATAGGAATGTCGACGTCCACGCTACCTTCGGCCAGTGTCTTCGTAATGGTCAGCATCCCGGTATCGCGGGTGTACGTATTTTCCGCCAGTACACTTACATTTTGGCCATCTTCATCGATGGTCACAGTGTAAACGTCGGTCGTTTCCCCATTATAGGAGACCTTGGTATGCGTGTAATCTTCCACGTCAACCAAACCGGTTTCTTCAATGGTATACGTACCATAAGGCAGGGAAATCGTGGTATCGCTGCCGCCGTCCGCTACCGTCAGGGTATCGACAACTTCACCCTCAATATTTTTCACCGTGAATGTAAAGTTGCCTTCTACGCTGGGGACGTACTCATTTTCGTCGCCATCCTCTTCAAGGTTCACCATGGGTTCCGGCAATCCGTCTTTGAATTCTACCATCTTCCCAATCGTGATGGTCCCTTCGATCTTGTCATTTTTGACCGTCAGCACACCGTCCTGGAAGTTTTCGCTGGGATCAATACCCATGATCCAGTTATAGATGTTCTGCCAGATATCGCCGTTTTGTACAACATCGATCAGGCCACTCTTTGTGACTTCGATGGTGTAGCTTTCACCGCCAAGGACATAGCCTTCGGGAGCTGCCGTTTCGGTCAGGGTGTATGTGCCGCCTTCACTAAAGGTGATAGCAACTGTTCCGTCTTCGCCCGTCGTGTAGGTTCCTACTTCTTCGCCATCGCGGGTCAGCGTGAACACCGCGCCGCTAAGAGCTTCGTTCGTGTCATTGTCTACCTTCTGTACCGTCAAGGAAACAGGATTGATAATATCCTCACCCATGACTTTTTCGTACAGGTTTTCAACCGGCAGAGTAGCCGTTTCATTCTTTTCAACGGTTGCCTGGGTATCTTCGTCCGCCCCGGTTACCGTCAGGGTATAGCTGGCCACATTGCCATTGCTTTCGATCACATAGTAGTCGCCCGTGGGAACATTTTCGAGGGTATAAGCGCCATTTTCCATATCGGCATACGTAAAGCTATCGCCGTACGCTGTGCCGTCCGCCGTGTAAACCTGGAACGTAGTGTTTTCCGGAATCGTCACGTTTTCGCTGCCAGCAGCCAGCGCCTTGGTTATAACCAGGCTGCCGGTATCGCGGGTGTAGGTATTCACCGCGTTGACCGTTACATTCTGGCCTTCTTCTTTCACTTCCACCGTGTAAGAAGCAACTGCCTGGCCATCATATGTAACACCGGTGTAGGTGTAGCCATCTACAGTAGCCGTACCGGTTTCTTCGATGGTATACGTGCCATAAGGCAGAGAAGCCGTCGTGTCGCTGCCATCGGCCGCTACTGTCAGGGTATCTACCACTTTACCGCTTGCATCTTTTACTGTGAACGTAAAATCGCCGTTTGCCGTAGCCTCTCCGTTATCGCTGAGCGATACGGTCTTTTGAACAGTAATTGTACCTTCTACTTTTTCATTGGATACGGTCAAAACACCGTCTTCGTAATCTTCCGTGGGATCAATGCCCATGATCAGGTTGTAAATCTGATGCCACAGGTCGTCTTCCCCAAGGATCACTTTTACCGGACCGTATTCGGTAACCGTAATGGTGTAACTAGCGCCGCTATTTACATACCCTTCGGGAGCCGTTGTTTCGGTCAGGGTGTACGTGCCAGCTTCGCTAAAGGTGATCGTAGCCGTTCCTTCTTCCCCGGTGGTATAGGTATTCACCACAATCCCATCACGGCTGAGGGTGAATACAGCACCGGAAAGCTTATCACCAGTCTGACCATCCACCTTTTGTACCGTCAGGGAAACCGGATTGATGACGTTATCACCCATGGTTTTCTGGTAGTTGTTTTCTACATGCAGAGTACCCGTCTGGCCCTTCGCCACATCTGCCTTGGCGCCGGCATTCGCTCCGGTTACTGTCAACGTGTAGCTATCTACTTCCGCACCGGATTCTACCACATAGTAAGAACCGGTCGGTACATTTTCGAACGTCTTAACGCCGTCTTTCATATCCGCATACGTAAACGTAGCGTACAGCGTGCCGTCTGCTGCATAAACATTAAAGGTCGTATCGCTGGGGATGGTTACATTTTCGCTGCCAGCCGCCAAGGTCTTTTCAATCTTCAAACTGCCGGTATCGCGGGTGTTGGTAATCACGAAGCCGTTGTCAGCGTTACCCGTTACTTTACTGGTGTAACCTTCCACGTTAATCTCTTCTACCGTATAGGTATAAGCTTTGCCCGTTGCATCAACAAGCGGCACATTTTCAAAACTATCCTGCCAGTTGTTATCTTCGGACAACTGTACCGTTCCATAAACGACACCATTTTGCAGCAGGTTCACCGTTACAGCCTTTTCTGTACTACCCTGCCACACTTTCTCAACCGAAATATCGGTTTTGGCCGAGGTATTGGCAATCACCGCCGGAGCCGAAGCACCACCTACTGTGGTTTTGCCGTACGAAACGACTACCGTTTTATCGCTCATGGCAACAAAGCCATCGGGCGTCTTAGTTTCCGACAATGTGTAGGTACCAGCCGGAATCTTATCAAAGGACACTGTCCCGTTTTGGTCGGCTACTGCCGTCTGGCTCCAGGGTTTATTGGAACCCGTTGCCGTGCCGGACAGCGTAAATTCAGTGCCGGGCAGAGCCGTTTTGCCGTCTTCTGCCGTCTTTATAAAGCTCAGGCCACCAAAAAACGCTTTCACAGAAGGAACTTCATAATCGACCGTATACAAAGTAGGGTCAATTGCTCCATCTTTGGTAACCATGTAGCTGAGGGTTGTCGTTCCATTGGTGGGATAGGCAGCGCCTTCTTTCACACCCGACGTAGTATCCAGCGCAATGCGGTACGTCAGGCTGTAGTGATACAGCTTTTTGCCGCCTTCTTCCGTAACCTGAACCGTTGCGTCATTTTTCAGGTCCCAGGAAACGGTGTTGGTCTGGGGATCAAAGGACCGGACGGCGCTGGTGCTGCCATTCGTAGCAAAACCATTCTCATTTGCATTGTAGTCCGTATCGAACACAATGTGATCGCCCATGGGGTCCGTGGTAATCCAGGCCTTAGCGGCATTCTGGATAATCTGCGCAATGTTTTCAAACGACAGCACCAGCTGTTCGTTGTTCGTAGCATCAAAGTTCTGGTTGGCAAAACTTGACAGCCAAGCTTTGATCTTCATTCCCCCCACAGTGGCTGTTTCGCGAGACGTCGCATACGAAATCGTATACAGGGTAGCGCTTTCTTTGATTTGCGCCGCAATAGTAGGAACATCTTTGTAGTCGTCATATTCAGCTCTGCTACCGCCGCCCATCGAGCCTTCAATGTAATTCGTGTTCGGGTAATCGTGATCCACATGGAACGTGGGAACGCCGTCGGTCAGCATCACAACATAGACGTTCTTAATGTCACTGACAGCACTGTCACCCAGCAGATTGCGGGCCATCATCAGGCCGCCTTCAATATTGGTGCCACCGTCGTCATAGACCGGAAAACCCCACCAGTCAGTTCCAATCCGGAAATTCACTTCGGTTTTTTCCACAGCACTAGAAGCCGCTGTGCTAACCTGGTTATTCCCGGCATTTGCATTGACCCAACCGCTGACTTTCTTTACATTGCTGCCAAATTCCACCACCGATACCATCCGTTTGGCATCGCCGGCATCTTTGACATAACTTTCAAGGAAATCCTGAGCGGCTTCTTTGGCTTTGGTGATACGCTGATTGGCTTTATTATGGGTTTCCTTGCCATCAACCGTTTCCTTCATGCTGTTGGAAACGTCCATCACCAGTACAACAGCCGCATCCGGCGAAATGTCCAGCTTTTTGATATCTTCCGTTGTGGTAACATTCAGAGTAATATCAAACACATTTTCCGTATCGGTTCCCTGGATCGTCTTACTGGCGCTGACCAGCCCATTATGAGCTGTGACCGTTCCGCCATTTTCGACGATTTGGGAAGCACTTGTTTGGTTCCCTGTTCCGTTGGGAGTAGTGGCTCCTGCGGATAAAGGAATCATGCCGACAATAAGCATCGCACTGAGAAACAATGCGGTAAACTTATGCCATCCTCTCTTCATCGAAATCCTTCCTCTCTGTTTGGTTTTGAGTTCGTGCGGGGTGGGATTTTCGTTTCGTCATCAAAACACATCCCGTGTTTCTTTGGCTTCATTATACCGAAGACTCGGATAGCTGAGAGGATAGCTGCAAGAAAAAACTCCGTTTTATTTT
>CAJKJS010000128.1 GCA_905200265.1 uncultured Oscillospiraceae bacterium | reverse complement strand
GGGAACCCTTTTTTCTTATCATCCGGCAGGCCGTCGAGCACCTGAATCCCGGCGCCCAGCGCCCCGGGCCCTACATACGTACTGAGCACCGCGCCGAAATTGACTTCGTACAGCCGCTCACAGTGGGGCAGCGCCTTACGCAGCGCTCCCCGCAATTCATCGCCCTGTTCGCTCTGCCCGTCCCAGGCCATGAGCACATTATACCGGCGGCTCCCCGCCGCTTCTTCCCGGCACAGGGACACAAGTTTTTCCACCACGGCGGACCGGCCCCGCACTTTCGCTATACTGCACAGCACCCCGCCTTCATGAAAGGTGAGGATGGGTTTAATTTGCAGCGCCGTACCGGCCATGGCCGTAATGCGGCCGATGCGCCCGCCTTTTTTTAAATATTCCAGGGTATCCACCGAAAAGAACACGTGGGTGCGGTAGAGGAGTTCATTCGCCCGCACCAGCACGTCCTCCCAAGAAGCGCCCTCTCTGACATACCGCGCCAGCTCCATCGCCACGCTGCCGGTGCCGATGCTGGCAAGGCGGCTGTCGATCACTTTTACCACCATGCGCGTTTCGTCCCGGGCGCGCATCCTCATCATATTGGCCGTACCGGAAATGCCCCCCGACAGCATCAGGCACAGCACATGGGTGTACCCGGCGTTTGCCAGTGTATCGAACCGCTCGTCCACCACGTCCCCGCCGGGCAGGCTGGTTTTGGGCAATTCTTTTGCCAGCAGCCGCAACACATCCGCACCGGTGATCTCTTCCCCGTCGCGGTAACTGCGCCCGCCGGCGTGTACCGTCAGCGGCACGACGAAAACGGGCCCCGTGCGTTTCATTTCTTCACTTAGTTCCGAACACGAATCGGTCAGGATTGCAATTTTTTCCATGCCATATGCCTCCCGCACCGGGATACCCCCGGCCTTTTTTCCTGCCTGCTTGCCTTTTCCCTATGCCATACAGTATACCATACGCCGCATTAAAACACAATCGGCCGGGAAAAGCCGGAGAAAAGAGCGTCAAAATGCCATTTTTTCCCCCTTTTCCCCCCGCAAAATTGTGCGAAAGACGAATATTTTTACGATGAACTTGTATATTTAATCTTTCGGTGCTATAATGGGGGCACTCTCGAAAAAAGAAATGCAAAAAAGGGGTAACGAAACATGAAAAAGATCTTCGCTCTTCTGTGCGCTGCCTGCATGTTGACGGCTTCTCTGTCGGCTTGCAGCAGTGACAGCGACTCCATGACCGTGGAAGAAGGTAAACTGCTGATGGCTACCAACGCCACGTTCCCGCCTTATGAATATTACGACGGCAACGACATTGTGGGCATCGATGCGGAAATCGCCGCGAAAATTGCCGAAAAGCTGGGGCTGGAACTGGAAATCCAGGATATGGAATTTAACTCCATCATCACCAGCGTCAACCAGGGCAAAGCCGACATGGGCATGGCCGGTATGACCGTCAGTGAAGACCGCCTGAAGAACGTGGACTTTTCCGACAGCTACGCCAAAGGCGTGCAGGTGGTTATCGTAAAAGAAGATAGCGATATCAAAACCATCGATGACCTCGAGGGCAAGAAGATCGGCGTACAGCTGAACACCACCGGCGACATCTATGCCACCGAAGATTTTGGCAAAGACAACGTGCAGCAGTTTAACAAAGCCACCGATACCGTGCTGGCTCTGACTCAGGGCAAAGTGGACGCCGTGATCATCGATAAGGCTCCCGCCGAAGTATTTGTACAGCAGAATGAAGGGCTCACGCTGCTCTCCTCTTCCTATGCCGACGAAGACTACGCCATCTGCTTTAAGAAGGGCAACACCGAACTGCAAAAAGCAGTGAACGACGCTCTCAATGAGCTGATCGAAGACGGCACTGTGCAGGCGATTATCGACAAGTACATTCCTGCCGAATAATCGTTTCGTTCTCTGTACCATATCCAAAGGGCATGACTGTTTTTCCAGCCATGCCCTTGTGTTTCATCATTTTGGAAAGGAGTGTTTCCGTTTATGGAAACTTTCTGGCAATCGCTCCAACTTTGGTGGCAGAGCCTTTGCGATCAGTTTACCCAGTGCTTTATTCAGGACAACCGCTGGGAATACATCACCGACGGCCTGCTGGTCACACTGGAAGTTACCTTCTTTGCTGTTTTAATCGGTATTGTGTTCGGGTTTTTGCTGGCGATTGTTCGCACCGCCCATGAAAAAACCGGCAAACTGAAAATCCTCAACGCCATTGCCCATATCTATGTCACGGTCATCCGCGGCATTCCCACCACCGTACAGGTGATGCTGGCGTACTTTGTCATTTTTGTCAATATGAAAGACCCCATTCCCGTGGCCATTCTGGCCTTCGGCGTCAACTCCAGCGCCTATGTCGCGGAAATTATGCGCGGCGGTATTTTGGCCGTGGATGCCGGGCAGATGGAAGCCGGGCGCAGCCTGGGGCTCACTTACACCCAGACGATGAAAAGCATCATCCTGCCCCAGGTGATTAAAAATGTGCTACCGGCCCTCGGTAACGAATTTATCGTATTGATGAAAGAAACGTCGGTCAGCGCCTTTATCGGCCTGAACGAACTGACCCGCGGCGGCGATATTATCCGCGGCATTACCTATACCGACATGCTGCCGCTATTGGCCGTAGCCCTCATCTATCTGGTGCTCGTCATGATCTTCTCCCGCGGCGTGTCCATTCTGGAAAGGAGGCTGCGTGCCAGTGACCACTAATGAAAAGGGCGAAGTGCTCATTCACGTTGAAAACCTGCAAAAGACCTTTGGCAAGCTGCATGTATTAAACGGCATTACCACCGACATCTGCCGGGGGGACGTGCTGGTGGTCATCGGGCCGTCCGGTTCGGGGAAATCCACGTTCCTGCGCTGCCTGAATTTATTGGAAGAACCCACCGGGGGCCACATCCTGTTTGAAGGCACCGATATCACCGACCCCAAGGTGGACATCAACCTGCACCGGCGTAAAATGGGCATGGTGTTCCAGCAGTTCAACCTGTTCCCCCACATGACGGTGCTGCGCAACATGACGTTAGCGCCCATGAAGCTGCTGAAAAAGACGAAAGAACAGGCCGAAGCCCGGGCACTGGAACTGCTCGATCTGGTCGGGCTGAAAGACCGCGCCAACGCGTACCCCTCCCAGCTGTCCGGCGGTCAGAAGCAGCGGGTCGCCATTGTGCGTGCGCTGTGCATGGAACCGGACGTCATGCTGTTTGACGAGCCCACCTCCGCCCTGGACCCCGAAATGGTAGGCGAAGTGCTGGAAGTGATGAAAAAACTGGCGAAGGACGGCATGACCATGGTGGTGGTCACCCACGAAATGGGCTTTGCCCGCGAAGTGGGCACCCGGGTGATGTTCATTGACGAAGGCGTCATCCAGGAACAAAATGACCCGCAGACCTTCTTTACGAATCCCCAAAATCCCCGGCTTAAAAGCTTTTTATCGAAAGTGTTATAAGATTACAAAAAGAAACAGGCCCCCTTTTTCTAGGGAGCCTGTTTTTTTGCGGCATTTTTATCGCGGCGTTTTATCGCGACTTTTTCTTGCTGCTTTTTCTTGCGGCGTTTTATCGTGACGTTTTTTGCAGCGGAGGCGAGCGGTTACGATAGCGAGAGCAGCGTTTCGCGCCCGACGCGCAAATCGTCCATCATATCGTGGTCGGAATCATCCTGGTCGATGATGCAGCCTTCCTCAATCAGGGCCCCTTTACCCTCACCCTTATTGACGAAAACGGCCAAACGGAGACGCTCACGGTGTCCGATCATCACCAGCGGCTATACCGCCTGCCGGTGGGGAAACGGCTTAGAAAAGTACGTTTCACACCCCACACCACCCACGGCAGCGAAAAAGTCCATGTCTTTGCGTTTGATGTCCGGTAAAAAAAGCCACCCGGGGGGCATGAACAGGTCCTTTTTTACTGGACCTGTTCAACACCCTCTCCAGGTGGCTTTCGTTTTTCCCGAACGATGTTACCGCCAAAACATATCGTCCTGCACCACAATGTGGTCGCGGTTAAGATTCGCCCCCGGGAACAGGGGGATGAGTTCCTTGGCCGGCACCGGCTCCGGCCGGTCGATGAGCCCGAGCAACCAGGCCAGTTTGCCGCACAGCCGGGCCGGGGAAAAGCGGTCGCGCAGCGCGCCCATGTCCAAATCCCTCTCCCGCTTACTCAGCCGCCGCCCGTCGGGGGCCACCAGCAGCGGCACATGGCCATACACCGGCGCTTTTCCCTGCAGCGCCCGGATGAGCAGCAGCTGGCACGGGGTGGACGACAGTAAATCATTCCCCCGCACCACTTCCGTAATGCCCATGGCGGCATCGTCCACCGACACCGCCAGCTGATAGGCGTGCACGCCGTCGCTGCGGCGCACCAGAAAATCGCCAAAGGTCTCTTGCACATTCATCTGCTGCGGCCCGCGGAATTTGTCGCAGAATAGGACATCCTCATCGGGGGCCCGCCAGCGCAGGGCCGGGGCGCGGGTTTTCGCTTTTTCGGCGATCTCCTTTGGCGTTAAATCCCGGCAGGCGCCCGGGTACCGGAACACCCCGTCCCCCCGGTGCGGGGCCGAAGCGGCGTGCAGCTGGGCCCGGGTGCAAAAACAGGGGTATACGTCCTGTCCCAGTTCCCGCAGGGCCTGCTCGTACAGGTCCCTGCGGCGGCTCTGCCAATAGGGCCCTTCATCCCAGGTGAGCCCCAGCCAGGTTAAATCCTCCATAAGGGTAACGGCGTATTCCTCCCGGCAACGGTCCGGGTCCAAATCCTCGATGCGCAGCACCATTTCGCCCCCCTGGCTGCGCACCGACAACCAGGCGAGCAGCGCACACGCTACGTTGCCCAGGTGCATGCGCCCCGACGGGCTGGGGGCAAAGCGCCCCCGCACGGTTTCCCTCACGGCTCCATCACCGTATAGCACAGGTTTTCCCAGTGCAGGCGGGTGCCCTCGCCGGTCTCTTCCGGCAGCAGCGCCCGGGCCACCTGCATCAAATCGTCCACGTCTTCATCGGTGCGGCGCAAAAACGCATAATCGCCGTCGATTCTTTCCACCACATACTCATACGGTCCCATAGGGGGGGCCTCCTTCCTGTTTGGGCGATTCCCGCCCGTTTCATCCTTTTCTATCCTACACGATTCCCGGCCCCGGCACAAGGTGTAAACAAAATCTTTTTCCCTCTTGTCAAACCGGGCC
>CAJKJS010000127.1 GCA_905200265.1 uncultured Oscillospiraceae bacterium | reverse complement strand
GTGGGAATTTGCAGCCATTTGGCCATACGCACAACCGAAGCAATGATATTTTCTCCCCGGCCGGGCACGTCCGATTCGCCTAAAAACTGCATGTCAATTTTAATCAAATCAACCGGCAAATTTTTCAGCACATTCAGGGAAGAATAGCCACTGCCAAAGTCATCCATTAAAATGGTAAAACCTTTATCGTGAAGTTTTTGCAGCGTCTGCTTCATAGCCACCGGGTTATCCGTGTAGGCACTTTCGGTCATTTCCAGCTGCAAGAGTTTGCTGGGTATCCCGTACCGCTTTGTAATGCCACTAATGACATCGGCTAAATACGGGTTATACATATTCACCCGGGATACATTCACCGAAACAGGGCGAGGCACTTTTCCCTCCCGCAGCCAGGCGCTGAGAATCTGGCATGTCTTTTCCCACATATACCGGTCTAGCCGAGCAATAAATCCATTGCGCTCAAAAACGGGAATAAATTCACTGGGCATTAAAACGCCCCTTTGAGGGTGATGCCAGCGCACCAGTGCTTCCGCTCCGGACAATGTATGGTTCTGCAAATTATATTTGGGCTGCAGATATACGTAAAACTGTTCCTGGCGGATGGCTTCATTCATCTCGTTCATAATCTGCTGTTCCCGTTCTACCGTACGCCCCATTTGTTCTGTATAAAACGAAACGGTATGCAGATAGTGCCCCTTGCACTGTTTGGCTGCTAGATTGGCTTTGTCAAACATGCTGGGCACCGGCAGCGACAAGTCATCCACCCGATACACCCCAAAGGTAGGGGAAATGTCAAAATTCAGGTTATATTTTCGTACTTCGTCATCGATACGGCGCAGTCGGGTGCGCAGCGATTTTTCTTCTTCATACCGCATCAAAAGTCCAAACGTGTCCGCTTCCATACGCCCATACAATAGTTCCGGTTCCCGTTGTTTCGCAAACCGGGCAAAAACACCGGCAATATACTGTAGTAGATGGTCGCCTTCCTGTACGCCAAAAAAAGCATTAACCAAACTAAACCGGTCAATATCCATGCGGACTAAGGCATACTGCCCCACCCTGGCGGCGGACAACCTGTCATTTACACAAGTAAAAAATTTTTTCTTGCGGTATATGCCTGTTACTTCGTCCATGTCTTCCAGCAACCGGCTATATCGCAGCTGCCAGCCACGGCGAATCATGCGCTGTACCCGCACACGAAATACGCCAGCTTGTGATGGCCACGGTACAAAATCCCAGGCGCCTTCCCGCAGCAGAACTTCTTCCCGGTCTTTTTCTTCTGCCATTGCCAGTACCGGTATACCCTCCTGTTCCGCCATAAGGAACAGCGGCCGGTAAAGGGATGCCTCCTGTACTGCATATACCAACAAACCGGCTAATTCGTGCTCATCTTGTTGCAGGAATGCAGATGCCTCTTCACGGGTTACTGCCGTTACAACCTGATACTCCGCCCCAAGAATCGTTACTAGGGCTTCCTGTTCAGTTTTTGGAGCTAGCAGCACAAGGACCGGTTGTTGTTTCATAACGGTTCCCCCCGTTTTTTATTTTTACACGGATTCTATATTAAGTATAAAGCCAACCGCCCCCCGCATGCAAGGGCTGTTTCGTTATCGGAGAGTCTCTTCCCGTTCGGCGGCCGCTTCCCTTTGGGCCAGTTCTAAAAATGCCCGCATGATAGGGGTGAAAAATTTGTGCCGGTGGTATACCAGCCGGAATTGCCGCTGCAAAGCTGGCAGCCGAATCGGCACTTCACGCAAGCGTCCCTGCGCCAGTGGTTTTTCTGCCAACCGTTGTGGCAGCACACCCAGCCCTACCCCGTGGATTACTGCTTGCAAAACTGCGGTATTGCTGACACTCTCCCACAAAATTTTTGGGGACAACCCTTGCAATCGCATGGCTTCTTCCCACACGCTGCGGCTGGCACTGCCTTCTTCCCGCATAACAAACGGGTACTGGGCCACTTCCTGTAGGGTAACGTCGTTTTTTTGTGTGAGTGGGTGGTCCTTTGGCGCCAACAGGCATAGCCGGTCTTCCAAAAACGGCTCGCTGCACAAGAGAGAGTTTTTAACGCCTCCCTCCACAAACGCCAAGTCCAGTTCCCCTCCTAATAAGGCTTCTTCTATATCCCCTGTATTGCGCACACTCACTTGCACTTGCACAAGTGGTTCTTCTTCCCGAAATTTCGCCACCCAGTCCGGCAAAAATAGGCCTCCAATTGTAATGGAGGCCCCCACCCGCAAAGTTTCTTGCGCCTTTGGCTGTTTCATGGTCTGCTCCATTTCATCGAATAGCGACACGATGTGCACGGCATATCCGTACATTTTCTCTCCCTGAGGGGTGCGGTACAGCCGCCGGGCTAACCGGTCAAACAGTCGCACCCCATAATACGTTTCCATTTCCCGTATAGCCGTGCTCACCGCCGGTTGCGACAAATGCAATTTCTCTGCCGCTGCCGACATACTGCCTAACCGGTATACCATGGTGAAAATACGCAAATGGCGTAAGGTCATCGAAAGGCCCCCTTATACGTTTTTCCATATATACTTTATAAAATAATACTATTTTACATATGTGTAAAGAAGGTGTATGCTAGAAATCGGAAAAACTTGCAACAAAGGAAGGTACCGCCCATGCCAGACAATCCCCCAAAGAAAAGCCGCGTGCTCGGCAAATTGTTTCTTTCCACCCTGTACCTCAGCGCTTTCACATTCGGCGGAGGTTACGTGATTGTCACGCTGCTAAAAAACAAATTTGTCGACCAGCTACACTGGATCGAAGAAGATGAAATGCTGGATCTCGTAGCCATTGCCCAATCGTCCCCCGGTGCCATTGCCGTCAATGGCGCTATCATTGTAGGGTACAAACTGTGTGGGATTTTGGGTGCGCTGGTATCTGCCATCGGCGCCGTGTTACCCCCTCTTATTTTGCTAAGCCTTATTTCGGTCGGGTATCAGGCATTTTGCGAAAATGTGATCGTCAAAGCTCTTTTGCGGGGCATGCAGGCTGGCGTAGCCGCCGTTATTACCTCCGTGGTACTGGATATGGGCGCAAAACCATGTAAGGAACGGGATTATCTTTCGATTTTCATCATGGTTGCCTGTTTTGTTCTCAATTACTTTTTGAATGTCAATGTAGTCTTGCTGATAGTGGCAGCCGCCCTCATCGGTATTGTGCGTACTAAATGGGCCGAAAGGGGGAATAAGCTGTGATCTATTTGCAACTATTTCTCAGCTTTCTGCAAATTGGAGCTTTCAGTTTTGGGGGTGGCTATGCGGCTATGCCGCTGATTGAAGAACAGGTTGTCACCCTGCACGGATGGATCAGCTCCTCGGAGTTTGTGGACTTAGTCACCATTTCCCAGATGACTCCCGGCCCTATTGCCGTCAACGCCGCCACCTTTGTGGGCACCCGCATTGCCGGGTTACCCGGTGCTCTCATCGCCACGCTGGGGTGCGTGCTGCCTTCCTGTATTTTGGTCACGCTACTTGCCATGCTGTATGCCCGCTACCGCACGCTCAGTCTTTTACAGGGTACCCTTCAGGCGCTGCGTCCGGCAGTCGTGGCTATGATCGCCGCAGCCGGGCTGTCGATTCTGCTTTCCTCCTTTTTTGGCGGCGATATGGTGCTTTTTAGCATGACTCATGTGGATTTACGGGCTGTGATCTATTTTGTTATTTCGCTGTATTTCTTACGAAGACGCCATGCAAACCCCATATTGGTTATGAGCTTATGCGGGGCCACCGAAGTCGCTGTGACTCTGCTGCAACCACTGCTCACCTGACAAAAAGGCGGGCGGCCTTATAAAGGGCCGTCCGCCTTTTCTATTTTTGGTTGGTTTACACGCCACTATTACAGCAGAACCAAGGGCTTAATCAGATCACGGGGTTTATCTTTCATCATCATCAGGGCGGGCTCTACACCTTCCAATCCCTTAAAGGTATGGGTAATCAGCTTTTCGGGATGAATCCGATTGGCTACTACCAGCCGGGCCAGCTTTTCCGAACGAACACGGCCGCCGGGCATAAGGCCGCCGCGAATGGTCTTGTGGCCCATGCCGCAACCCCATTCTACCCGGGGGATGCGAATGGAATCGCCTTCACCCAGATAATTCACATTGCCGATAATGCCGCCGGGTTTAAGCATACGAATTGCCTGGTCAAACGTGTCATTATCGCCACCGGCCACTACGATTTTATCTACACCCAGCCCATGGGTTTTTTCCATGATCTGTTCGACAATATCGCCTTCCCGGTAATTGATAATATCGGTAGCGCCAAATTCTCTGGCCAGGTCACAGCAATTTTTCCGCGATCCCACCGCATAAATATTAGCAGCACCGCGAATGGCAGCGGCCGCCACAGACATCAGGCCCACCGGACCAATTCCAATCACGGCTACATTATCGCCAAACTGCACATCAGCCAGTTCCACTCCATGGAAGCCGGTGGGTACCATATCGCTGATCATGCAGGCAGCTCCCAGATCCATCCCTTCCGGCAACAGAGCCAGGTTTCCATCCGCATCGTTGACATGGAAGTACTCACCAAACACGCCGTCTTTAAAGTTCGAAAACTTCCAGCCAGCCAGCATGCCACCGGAGTGCATGGGATACCCTTCCTGGGCCGCTTTGGAATTCCAGTCCGGCGTGATGGCGGATACCAGCACCTTGTCACCGACTTTAAAGTCGCGAACCAAACTACCTACTTCCACCACTTCGCCCACAGCTTCATGACCTAAGATCATATTATGGCGGTCGCCAATAGCCCCAGCCCACACCGTATGCACGTCCGACGTACACGGTGCCAGAGCAATAGGTTTACAAATCGCATCCATGGGGCCACATACGGGGCGGTCTTTTTCGATCCAGCCAGTTTCCCCAATTCGTAACATCGCAAAACCTTTCATTTTGCAGGATCCTCCTTTTAAACCATCTGCTTTTTGTGGGACTTTCCGAACGAACGTCCCGGTTACATTGTCATAAGAATATCAAAGTTACAGGCAAAAATCAATAATTTTTGTGCAACATAATATCTTTTAGCGGAGTTGCCCAAAGAACTTGGCTTTTGTTTTGTGTCACTCTCTCAGGTTTTTTGTTCGCACAGAGGGCTTTCATTCGATGAGATCTTCGGAAAAATTGGCTCTGTGCCTAACTTTTTTTGTAGTTTGCTTTATCTATTTTTTTCTTTTAGATTGTCTCCCTTATTCTTTCGCATTGGGAACA
>CAJKJS010000126.1 GCA_905200265.1 uncultured Oscillospiraceae bacterium | reverse complement strand
CCGGCTTCCCGCGGAGGAAAGGCTCCGCTCATTGGTGCGGCCAGGTTCATTCACAGAAAACTTTCCGGAAAGGATGGAGACAGTTTATGACGTACGGACCCAAACTTACCATTGCCGTCATCTGTGCGGGCAGCGTAAATTTTTGCCCGCCTACCGTGTGTGACATTTTGCTCAGCGAAAAGCTCAATACGATGTCCCTGGATGTGCGCCTGATGGATATCGATGCCCATGCCTTGGAGGTATGTACGGCTTTTGCTAAAAAAGCGGTGGATATTTCCGGGCGTTCTATTTCGCTTTTGTCCACAACCGATCTTGATAAGGCTATTGACGGCGCTGATTTTGTTATCACCGCTATTGAAGTGGACCGGTACCATTACTGGTCCATGGACTTCCACATTCCGCGCCGGTATGGGTTCCGCCAGGTGTACGGCGAAAACGGCGGCCCCGGTGGTATGTTCCACACCCTGCGCAACTTGCCGCCCATGCTGCACATTGCCCATCGCATGGAAGCCTTGTGCCCGGATGCCTGGTTAATCAATTATACAAACCCGGAAGCGAAACTGGTGGAAGCCATCAACCGCTTGACGTCCATTCGTGCGGTAGGGGTGTGCCACGGGTACGAAATGGGTATGGAGCAAATGGCCAAAATCCTGGGCCGTCCCCGGGAAGAGATCGACGCTGTGGGCCATGGGCTCAACCATTTTGGCTGGTTTACCTCTGTCACCGAAAAGAGCACGGGCCGCGATTTGTACCCCTTGCTGCGGGAAAAGGAACAGGATGTTCATCCCCTGGCGGAATGGGACGGTATCGGCCTGTCCCGTATGATGATGCGTACCTATGGGCTGTACCCGTACCCGGGTACCAACCATATTGGGGAATACATCGCCTGGAGCGACCAGTTTTTGGCCAGCTCGCTGATTCAGTATTATTTTGATCCGGTACGGGAACATCCCTGGCAGACCAAAGACACGCCGCGCTTTGTGTATGACTTCAGCTCCAACCCGACGGGCATTGATTTCCACGACAAAAACCTCGGAAAAGAAGGCGAATACGAAGAGCGCTTTGCCCTGCCCGATGGGAAACTGCACGGATCTGGGGAATACGGGATTCCGATTATCGAAGGTATTGTGTTTGATGAGCACAAACTCATTCCGTCCCTGAATATGCCCAATACCGGCACCATGCCCGGCATTCTTACCGGTATGTGCACCGAAGGACCGTGCCTCATCGACAAAGATGGCATCCATCCTCAACCGGTGCCGGAACTGCCTGCGGCTATTACGTCTATGATCAATACCCAGGGGACCATTCATCGCTTGGTGATTGAAGCGTATGCCGAAAACTCCCGCAATAAACTGTTGCAAGCCATGCTGCTGGACCCCACCATTTCCTCGTATCAGAACGCTGTTGCGCTTATTGATGAAATGTTCCAGCGTCAAAAAGAAATTCTGCCTCCTCTTGTGTGGCAGGAATAAAAAATGGCCGGGCGAAATCTTTTTACGGATTTCGTCCGGCTACCCATTTTCATGAAGGAGGCGGTATGCCATGCAGCCCTGCGGCGCGTCCCACATTCGCAATGAAAACCGGCGGCAGATTTTCCGGCTTTTATGTAGCCGGAATGCCACATCCAAAATCGAACTATCCCGGCTGTCTGGTATCAGTGCCCCCACGGTGATGAAAATCATCGATTTTTTGGCCGGGCAGGGACTTCTTACTTTTCTGGGGGCCGGGCCAGGCGAGCATGGCCGCCGTCCGCAGCTTTTCTGCTTAAACGAGAAGCGATATGCCGCTCTTGGTGTGCTAGTCGAGGGGGACTGGGTGAAAGCGGGGCTTATCGATTTACGTGGACAGCTTACAGCCATGAAAAAAGAAGCCAGAACGCAGTCCCTTCACCCAGTGCTTTGTGAGCAAGTACCGGCCATCGTCAATAGTTTACTGGTCGAAAACGGCGTTCTGCGGGAAAACTTGCTCGGGCTCGGTTTGGGAATTTCCGGTATTGTTGATCCGAAAAAGCAGACCGTCAGCACGGCGCCGCTTATTGGTGTGCCGGATACCATGGACCTCACGCCGTTTCTAACGGAACTTTCCCGTAAGTACCAGTGTCCCGTATACCTGGAAAACGATTTGAACATGGCCGTACAGGGGGAATATAAAGCGTTGGGGTTGCATCCGGGGCAGGACCTAGTCTATTTATCGGTAGGGCAGGGCATTGGCTGCGGGGTCATGCTGGACGGACACCTGCGCCGGGGCAGCCGCAATCTGTGTGGGGAAGTCGGATATTTTACCTATGATCCCGATTATCGCCCTACCCCGCAGGCGCCCGGTTGGCTGGAAAGCCGATTATCCCCTGAAGCACTGCGAGTGCGGTACCCGGCGCCGGCGGACCGGCCCGCCCTCATCGATTGGGTTGCCGGGCAACTAGCACTATGTGTGCACAATTTATTGGTATGCTATGATTGTGACCGGCTAGCTTTGGGGGGAGAACTTTTCGAGTGGTTGGGTGAACCCCTATTTCAGGCGGTCGTATCCCGGCTGCCTGTGATATCGCGGAATCAGTGTACGGTACAGCGTTCCTGTACGGCGGAGCCTGGTTTGCTGGGGGCGGGAGACTGTGTATTAAGGCCGGAAATCGACCGTCTATTGTCGGAAGCAAAGGAGCTAGCATAAAAAATGGAGCCGGAATAACCGGCTCCTTTTTTATGCTAGCAATGAGACTTTTTATTAAACGTTTCCTTTTTTCACAGCCACCCGGCGCAAAACGCCCAGACCCGCTGCCGACAATCCAGTCGCTGCCAGCCACCATACGGCCTGGCTAGAAGAGCCTGTTTCCGGTACGGTGTTCGGTGTGCTGTTGTCTGTGTTGTCAGATGCATCATTATTTCCGTCCGGGTTCGTATCGGGAGTCGTATCCGAGGGGGTGTCCGGGGTGGTATCCGGTTTATCTTCGTCTCCTCCATCGGAGGTGTCAGCCGCTTTTACGGTTAGCGTCGTGCTGACTTCCCCATACGTGTATACCAGTGTAATGGTATGGGAACCGGGGGCCAGGGTATCTAACGTATCCCCGGGCAGTGTCACAATGGTGCTGCCTTCTTTTACTGTATACTGGGAAGAAGGTAGCGTCGCGCCGTCAATTTTCACACCGGTGAAGTCGCTCAGTGCGCCGTCACAGGTGATGGTCACGTCTTTTCCGGACCCAATGGTATACGTAAGGTCCGCACCGTTCGTAATTTGATACGTCAATTTGGGAAGTACTTCCGTGCGCAGCACCTGGTGGCATACCGTACAGGTATACGTTTTGACGCCGTCGTTTTCATACGTGGGTTCTACGGTGATGGTGCCTTCATCTTCTGTATGAGGCTGCGTTTCTTCGTGCTGGCAAATGGAGCAGAGCAGGGTGTGGCCTTCCTCATCACAATCGATCACCGAATACGTGTGGCCCACGCACTGGATCGGATTGCCATTTACTCTCACGTTTTCGGGCAATACCAGCCCGCCCAGGTTCACGATGGTGCCGTCATTCCTAATGGTCAAAGGTATATCTTCATAAGTAGAAATAATCGTCACGTTCTGCAATTGGATCGTGCCGTTGTTGTTATAAATGCGATCTGCTTTTAGTGTGCCGTTTTGGATGGTCAGATGTTTTTGATCCATGATATCAAAGAAGAAAGATTCCAAGGTATAGCCACCCAGGTCCAGCACGCCATTGTCGGGGGCTTCATACAGTTCTCCGCGAACATCATTCAGTAGAGTTAGTGTGCCGCCTTTTTCCCGCCAGGTACGAGTGGCGTCCGAATAGGAGGTAAACTGTTGTTCACTGCCATCCGGTGCTGTTAGAGTAGCGACCAGATTCTTATAGTTAGCCTGCAAAATCAGGCAAGTGTGAGATGCCGGGAATGTCAGGGTGGATTCTGTCAAATCGACGCCGTCAAGGCTGCCCAGCTGAATGGTCCAGCCGGTGAAAATCTGGTTTTTCCCAGGAGCGTCAGCCGTAATGGTAACAGATTCGCCATCCTGGTATGTGCCGCTGCCGCTGCCGCCGATGACTTCAATATACGGGGCCTGGTGAACGGTGCCGCCAACCTGACCGGGCAAAGATCCGCTGTTATAAATGGTACCTGTGTTCGTCACCGTGCCGGTGATGGTACCATTATTGACCATGGTGCCCGCATTGGTCAGTTGGGCAGGAGGCGTCATGGTCAGAGTTGCGTTTTCATCGATGGTGATCGTACTGCCTGCAGAAACGGTCAGATCCGACGAAAGGGTCGTATCGCTGTAGACATGATACGTATTCGATTCCGTCAAATGGACAAAGCCGCCGGTGGGCGTAGAGCCCGTATACGTATTGGCGGTGACTATCCCGCCTTCGATAGACGAGTCCCGTACGCCATTCCAGGCATCAGCCCCGATACCGGGTTTACCATAAGCGTTGATCGTGCCGCCTTTAATGACAACATCCCACACGGAACCGTGCTCGCTGGCGCCGATCCCAGCGGCCCATCCTCCGTCTCCACTGGCATTGATCGTGCCGCTTTCAATGGAGATGCCTTTCACATCGCCATGGTAATCGCCGGCACCGATTCCAGCCGCATCTTTGCCCTGGGCCGTCAGCGTACCGTCGCCTTTAATTACCAGGGTGCTGGTATTTGAACCACCTGTCTGACCGCGGCTTTTGTGCAGGCCGGCTTTTTTATTACACTGCGAAATCAGGGTGTTTTCATTTTCCAGAATTAGCGTGACCGCCGTTGCACTAGTGTCGTCAATTTCCACCGGTGCCCCTGTGGTCGACTGGATATTCAGCCCTGCAATGGTCAAGGTCGTCTGGCCGCTGACCATAATCCGATCGCCGGTGGGCGTGGACGGGTCCGTGTTCTGTACGGTGATGTCGCCCCCTGTAATGGTCAGTACACCATGATCGTAGGTGTAATCGAATCCATAGGTGCCGCCGGTTACCGTAAAATCACCGGTGTTCTCTGCTGCGAAGGCCGAAACAGGCACAAGCCCGATAAGCAGCATCAGGCAGAGAAATAAGGACGTGATTTTTTTCTTCATGTTTACCCTCCTTGAGAAAAGTCAATTGTACGGTAAAACCTCCTGGCAAACGGAAGTTATACATTTACTAATTTTGGAAACAATACTATAATAGTGTATAATGGAACTTTTTTCAAGTTTTTTTTAAAACTTCTTTAATAAATTCCTACTAAATTAACTGTATTTCATGGGACATAT
>CAJKJS010000125.1 GCA_905200265.1 uncultured Oscillospiraceae bacterium | reverse complement strand
TCAAATGGCCGGGCTTTTTTGATGATGGGATGGCTTTTCTTTGAATGGGAAATCAAACTTTTAAAAAAAAGACCTGTTCTCCTCTTGACTGTGAAGTAGCTTTACCCTTTATCATGGAAGTATCATCAGAAGGAAGGAGCCTGTTTTCTGTATGCCGAACCAGGAAAGACGGGCCGCCCTGAAAGAGTATCTGGGCGACCGGGCATTTTATAAAAAGATTGTCACCATTGCCATCCCCATTTCGCTGCAACAACTGATTACTGTAGGTATTAACCTAATGGACACCATCATGCTCAGCAGCATGGGAGACACTCAACTGTCGGCTTCGTCCCTGGCCGGACAATTTATCAACTTATTTGAAATCGTGTGTATGGGAGTGGGCATGGGTGCTTCGGTGCTCACCGCCCGGTTTTGGGGCATGCAGGATAAAGTGAACCTGCGCAAATCCATCACTCTGATGCTGCGGCTGGGGCTTTTGCTTATGACGGCTTTTACCCTGTTTTCGGGTCTGCGGCCCGATTGGGTGATGAAACTATACACCAGCGATGAAGCCATTATCGAATACGGTATTTTGTACCTTGACTGGCTTTGGCCCACGTACCTGTGTATGGGGCTGTCGCTGACATGTTCCATCGTGCTGCGCAGCGTGGGGCAGGTAAAATTGCCGCTTTTCAGTTCCGTTGCCGCGTTTTTCGTCAACGTCTTTTTTAACTGGGTGTTCATTTTCGGGGAACTGGGTGCGCCGCGCATGGAAATTGCCGGGGCCGCGCTGGGCACGCTGATTGCCCGGGTGTTCGAACTGGCCTTAATTGCCGGATGCTTCTTTTTCACCGACCGGCGCATTGGGCACCGGCTGCATCACCTGCTGTTAAACTGCCGGGATTTGCGGCGGGAATACTTCCGGGTGAGCCTTCCGGTACTGGTCAGCGACACCCTGTTGGCACTGGGGAACAATTCCGTCGCCATGATCATTGGACGGTTGGGTCAGGCATTTGTAGCGGGTAACTCCGTTACCACTGTGGTACAGCAACTCAGTTCCGTACTCACTCAGGGGCTGTTCCAGGCCAGCTGCATCATCACCGGCCACACCATAGGCCGGGGCGAGTATGAAAAAGCCCAAAAACAGGGGTATACCTTCCTGGGGCTTGGATCTTTGGTCGGTGTATTTGCCGCCGGGCTGATTTTGCTGTTGCGGGGACCGGTGATTGATTACTACCAGGTGACCGACGAAGCCAAACGCATTGCGTACGAACTGATGAATGCCATCAGCTTTCTTGTGATTTTCGAAGCGATGAACTCCATTCTCACCAAAGGGGTTCTGCGGGCCGGGGGCGACACCAAATTTTTAATGGCCGGGGACATTTTGTTTTTGTGGGTGGCGTCTATTCCTTTGGGGTACCTGGCCGGGCTGGTGCTGCACTGGCCGCCGTTCTGGATTTATACCATGCTGAAAATTGACCAGATCATCAAGTGTGTGTGGTGTTTCTTCAGGTTGCGCAGCCGGAAATGGATGAAAAAAATCGAGGCGCCTGCCGCCGAATCTTCCGCCCAAAGTCAGGCACCTTGCTCCCCCGCTTCCAAGGCTTTATAATGAAGAAAAAGCCAAAAGGGGGCTTTGGGGTGAAAAAGAACCACGAAACGGGGCTGTATGCCCGGGAGTTTGCAGCGCTATATGGGCTTACCCGGGAAACCCTGCTGTACTATGATAAAATTGGCCTGTTCCACCCGGCACTGCGGGGCGAAAACGGGTACCGGCTGTATGCGCTGGACCAGATCCCCCAGTTCGACTTTTTACTATTATTGCGGGATGCCGGGGTACCCCTGTCGGACATCCGAAAGGTTTTACAA
Organism: uncultured Oscillospiraceae bacterium; assembly: GCA_905200265.1. Lineage (GTDB taxonomy): Bacteria > Bacillota > Clostridia > Oscillospirales > Acutalibacteraceae > Heritagella. Next base: position 3,402 of record CAJKJS010000125.1, on the reverse strand, counting down.
ACTGCTACTCCCCAGCAAACACTGGCGCTACTGCGCACTCGGGAAGAAAAAGTGCGCGACCAGATCAAAGCCTTGCGGCGGCTGGAAAAACGTATTGCCTTTACCGCCGGGCGCATGGAAACCGGGCTGCATACTGTGTGTGAACGCCCCCGGGTGGAAGAATGGGATACGGCGTATTATTTATCGTTTCCCGCCGGGCCCGACGTATGGGGCGACCGGTACCGGCGCATTGCGTTTGTACGCCGAATTCTAAAACAGTACGGGGAACGCAGCCCGGGATGTTTCGTACGCAGCAGTCTGATCACCCGGGAACACCTGTTGCAGGGGCGCTTTGAAAAGGACTGTTTTTGCCTGCAAGTGGAAACACCCGATAACCAGGAGTCCCTGTTGATCCGGCCCCGGGGGCTGTATGCCGTGATGGAACACCGGGGGCCGTACCAATCTCTGCCCCGCGCGTATGAAGCTCTGCTTATGTTTATCCGCCAAAATGGGTATACGGTGACGGGTCACGGGTATGAAAGCGACCTGCTCGGATACGCCGCTGTACGCCGGGATGAAGACTACATGGTACAAATCGCCATCGGGGTTTCCTCCTCGGCGCCGTAAGGCCAAAAAAGCAGAATTTTCCCCAAAAAAGAAGGGGTTTTCCCTTGAGGGAAACAACCGGTATGTTTTATAATGTAATTAGTTATCAAATAGATAAGGGGAGAATTTTTGTGCAAAAAAGAATCTATTTACTCGAAAAAGAACCAGCTCCCCCCACCCAAAAGGAGGCGGTGCTATGAACCGGGCCGCTTTAAAAGAGTACATGGGGGACCGAACGTTTTACCGAAAGATCATCGCCATCGCGGTTCCCATTTCGCTGCAGCAGCTGATTACCGTGGGAATCAACCTGATGGATACCGTCATGCTCAGCAGCATGGGGGATGCACAGTTGTCGGCTTCGTCTCTGGCAGGGCAGTTTATCAACCTGTTCCAGATCTGCTGCATGGGCCTTGGAATGGGGGCTTCGGTGCTCACCGCCCGGTTCTGGGGGATGCAGGAAAAAGAAAGCCTGCGTAAATCCGTCACACTGATGTTGCGGCTGTGCCTGCTGTTTGCCGGGGTGTTTACCCTGTTCACCGGCATACGGCCCGATCTTGTCATGCGGCTGTATTCGGAAGACCTGGCTATTATTGACTACGGTATTTCGTATCTCAACTGGTTACTACCCACATACTTTTGCATGGGGCTGTCGCTGACCTGTACCATTGTGCTGCGCAGTGTAGGGCAAGTCAAATTGCCGCTTATCAGCTCCATCGCGGCGTTTTTTATCAATGTATTTTTCAACTGGATTTTCATTTTCGGTGAATTGGGCGCTCCGCGCATGGAAATTGCCGGCGCCGCTTTGGGTACGCTGATTGCCCGGGTATTTGAACTGGTATTTATCTGCGGGTATTTCTTTTTCATCGACCGGCGCATCGGGTACCGACTGCACCACTTATTCTTGCGTTGCCGCGACCTGCAAAAAGAGTATTTTCGCATCAGCATTCCGGTACTGATCAGCGATTCCCTCCTGGCGCTGGGCAATAACTCCGTGGCCATGATTATGGGTCGCATTGGCAGCGCGTTTGTGGCGGCCAATTCTGCCACTGTCGTAGTGCAGCAACTAAGTTCCGTACTGCCGCAGGGCGTTTCCAACGCCAGCGGCATTATCACCGGCCACACCATGAGACAAGGTGATTTTGAAAAAGCCCAAAAACAGGGGTACACATTCCTGGGGCTTGGATTTATCATCGGTGTAGTAGCTGCCGGGCTGATCATGATCCTGAGCGAACCCATGATCAATTACTACCAGATCACCACCGAAGCGAAAGCCATTGCTGCCGAGCTGATGGCCTCCATCAGCTTTATTGTGGTGTTCCAGTCCATGAACTCCATTTTGACCAAAGGGGTATTACGGGCCGGGGGCGACACCAAGTTTTTAATGGCCGGGGATATCCTGTTTTTATGGGTAGCATCCATTCCTTTAGGATACCTGGCCGGGCTCGTGCTGGACTGGCCGCCGTTTTGGGTTTACACTATGCTGAAAATTGACCAGATTATCAAATGCGTATGGTGCTACTTTAGGTTGCGCAGCCGTGAATGGATGAAAAAAATTACTCCACAAAGTGAAGCCGCCTAAATAGAGAAACCGCCGTCTCCTTCTCGATAGGGACGGCGGTCTTTTTATGCTTCCCCGGTCGGAAAAGCTGTGCGGGCTTTTTGCCGGTAAGCGCCGGGGGACAGGCCGGTTTCCGCTTTAAACACTTTGGAAAAGTAACTGACACTGGAAAAACACAGCCGCTGGGCTATGACTTCCACCTTATCCCCGGTGTACAAAAGGTGTCGCCGGGCGGTACGAATTTTCTCTGTTGTCAGCATTTTTGCCGGGCTTTGGCCCAGATACTTTTTACACATATGGCACAAATGGTACCGGCTAACTCCCAGGTACACGGCCATTTTCTGTAAATCCGCAGGTTTATATACAAAATACCCCACAGCTTCTTCCACCCGGCGCACCCATTCGGGGGCGGGAGCCTGTGCTTCTCCCACGGGCTGAAGCGCGCGACTTTCTTCCAGTACGGCTAACAGCAGCCGGTATAAAAGCGTTGACCGGGCATATACATCGCCGTCCCCTTCTTCGGTTTGCCGCAGCAAATTTTGCAGTAAAGCGGGCACCTGTGCCCCATGCCCCAAAAACGGCAACGGTGACAAGGCGGCAATTTTTTCTACTGTTTGCATCGCCGGGCCACCGTTTATATGGGTCCACAAAATAGCCCCAGGTTCGCTTTCGTCAAACCAGTACCGGTGGGGCAAATGTAAATCGGCAAACACATATTCGCCTGGCTCGGCAATCAGATGACGGCCGCATTGGCAGTGGTGCAATTTGCCTTTTTGCACCGCCATCACCACATAATTATCAAAATACCGCCGGTCAATCAGGAAGCCGTCTTCCTCCGTGATACCCAACCCATCATTATAACAAAGGTTCTCTTTGACAAACGCCGCCGGTTCCACAAAATACTGCCGCGCTTTTTCCACCGGGCCTCCCCCCTTTTCTTTCAGTATAGTCATCTAGGGATAAAAGCGCAAGATTTTACAAACGCTTCGCAAAAAAAGAGATGGCATAGCGCCTTCCAGTGTGCTTTAATGAAGGTAATCAAACCGCCTGTTTTCAGATCAGAAAGGAGACCTCCATGATGACTCAGGACGAAAAAATCCTTCGGAATCTTGCCCGGCGCTACGCTGTGGCTGCCAGTGATCCCCGCAACCAGGAAAACCGCAAATTGCACACCGCCGTCAACGATTTAGCGATGATCCGCCCGTCCATGTCCGAACTATTGGCAAACACCCTACCGATAGTAGCCCAAGAAGAAGGGA
>CAJKJS010000124.1 GCA_905200265.1 uncultured Oscillospiraceae bacterium | reverse complement strand
GGGGTCGTGGGCCGTCAGGGCTGTCATCACCGCCGTGTGGCCGCCGGACGAATCCCCCCACAAAAAGACCCTCCTGGGGTCAAACGAATATTCTTCCTGGTGGCGTAGCAAAAACCGCAGCGCCGTTTTGGCGTCGCAAATCTGGGCGGGGAACGGCGCGATGTCCGACGGGCGGTATTCAATAAGCGCTACCACAAAGCCCCGCCGGGCCATTTGGGGCAAATTACAGAGATTCAGCCCCAAATCCTGCTGCCGCCAGGCCGAGCCCTGGATGAACAAAAGCAGCGGAAACGTTTTCCCCTCTTCCCCCTCCTTTTGTTCCGGCACGATCAGGTGCAGATGGAGCGTGCGCCCGCTTTTTTTGGCATAGGGCACCTGCAAAATCGCCCGGCACGTACGGGGGGTAAAATCGGCGGGCAGAATTTGCATGCCGGGGCAGGATTTTTCGGATTCGGGGAAAGCCTCACGGCTCACGTCCCGCGGGGGGATATACCGGTCCATAAAAAACTCCTTTCTTTTTTCTCCCCATAGCAGAGAGGCCGGCGTATGGTAGCGCCGGCCTCTCTGTTTTTTCGGAATGTTCTATGACAAATGTTCGGGGATTACCGTTTCGTGGGAGACCCTTCTTTGGGGGTTTCGCGTTCGTATTCGGCCACGGCTTCGTTGAGCATGGCGATTTCGTCGGCGGTCAGTTCCCAGGAGGTTGCCGAGCAGTTTTCGTCGGCTTCGTGCTTATTGCGCACACCCATCAGAGCCGTATCCACCAGCGGATGAGCCGTAATCCAGTTCACGGCGACCTGAGCCACCGGCACCTGCCGGGCTTCGGCCACTTTATCGAGGACCTTCAAAAGTTCCTGGGCCTTGGAGAATTTGGGCTCTTTGAAATAATCGTAGAACACAAAGCGCATGTCGCGGGGGTCCCAATTAGGCAGGGTGCGGATGGTACCGGTGAGCATACCGGCGCCCAGGGAACCGTAGGTCATGACACCAATGTTATTTTCCTTGGCAAATTCCAGCACAGGGCGTTCCCGCTGGTCGATCATGGAGAACGGGGGCTGAATCACTTCCACGTCGCCGTACTTCATGCATTCTTTCGTCTGCTCAATGGAGAAGTTCGACAGGCCGATGTGGCGGATCTTGCCGCTTTCCTTTAATTTCATCATGGCGCTCATGGTATCTTCAAACGGCGTGCCCTTAAAGTCGGGCTTGTGCACGTGATAGATATCGATGTAATCGGTTTTCAGGCGGCGCAGGGATTCGTCAATTTCCTTCATGATGCTCTTGCCGGAAATATCGCGGCCGTCTTTCGGCGCGCCTTCGCCCCATACCAGGCCGCACTTGGTGGACAGGATCAGCTTTTCGCGGTCATACCCCTGAATCGCGTCGCCTACCACTTCTTCGGAATAGCCGCACCCGTAAATGGGGGCGGTATCAATAATGTTCACATCGTTGTCCAGCATGGCGCGGATCGCCTTAATGGAATCGTCCCGATCCACTTCGCCCCAACCGGAACCGCCGATGGCCCACGTACCCACCGTAGCCACCGAAACGTTCAGGCCCGTTTTGCCCAGCACTTTATAACGCATGATCGTCTCGCTCCTTCGCATATGTTTTGGTACCCGGCCGGTGTTTTTCCGTACCCCGGCGGGCGCCGGCAGCGGCTGTTATGCCAACTGCGTTTAAAAAGTTTGTTCACATACTACTTTAGACGATTATAAGGCAAAAGTCAAGTCCTTTTCGATAAAACCGAAAAACTTTCCGGTGTTTTTTTGTTAAGGTTCGATTTCCTCCCCGGGCAGCAGGGAAAGCGCCGCCCGCAGCGTTTTCGCGGGGAGCTGGCCGGGAGCCGACGAGCGCCCCGCCGTGCCAAAGGTAAGGCAGGAGCCGGTCAGGTACCCCGCTAGGCGGCTGAGCATCCCCAGCGGCCCCATGGAAATGGCGATAAAGAGCCTGTCCTTATACGTTTCGCCGGCCCAGGCGGCTGCCTGCATCAGGGTCAGCACATCCTGTTTCGTCCGGGGCATGACGGCTACTTTGCCGATATCGGCCCCCTTTTTCGCCATGCGGCGGAAAATCGCCTGGATGGCCGTTTGTTCCGGCGTTTTATGAAAATCGTGGTAGCTCATGACCACATGCCCGCCCTTTTGTTTCATTGCCTGCATCAGGGCCGTCACCCGCTCTTCGCCCCGGTTTATTTCCAAATCGAATAAATCGGCGCCGTTTGGTTCTTCCACCGCGGCCCGGTACAGCGCTGCGTATGCGTCCCACGCGGCAGGGGCAAGGCCCCCTTCCTCCTTGGTGCGGAAGGTAAATAAGATGGGTTTTTCCCCCATTTCCTCCCGCAGGGCCCGCAGGGCCGGGCGCATCACGTCAAGATGCAGCCCGTCTTTTAACGCGTCCACCCGCCATTCCACCAGGTCGCACCCGGCTTTTATCGCCGCTTTGGCCTGCTGCCGCAGGGCAGGGATATCAGCGGCCATCAGTGGCACACAGATTTTTTCATGGCCTGTGCCAAAGGCACAGCCGCGCACAACCAGGGGATTCATGTTTTTTCCTCCGCTCCTTTTTTTCTTTCCTTTTAATCATACCGGGACGGCCAAATCCTGTCAAATGGTTTTTCGGGAGAAAACCGGCAAAATAGATAAAACTTTTGTAAACAGCCGCAGTTTTACTTGATGTTTTGACCGTCACTGTGCTACAATAATCCTAGCCACCCAGCTCTTATAGAGGGGAACCGATTCCTTTCGTTAAAGGAGGACTGCTGTGTGAAATTGACATTTTTGGGCGCTGCCCATGAAGTGACCGGGTCGTGTACGCTGCTTTCGGTCAACGGCCGGCAGATCCTGATCGACTGCGGACTGGAACAGGGGGCCGATACCTTCGAAAATACGCCGCTGCCCCTGTCCCCTGCCGAAATCGACTGCGTCCTGCTCACCCACGCTCACATCGACCATTCCGGCCGGTTACCGGCGCTGACCGCCGGGGGGTTCCGGGGCTCCATTTATGCCACCGGCGCCACGGTGCAGCTGTGCGGCATTATGCTGCGGGATTCGGCGCACATTCAGGAGAGTGAAGCGAAATGGCGCAACCGCCGGGCCAAGCGCTCCGGCGATGACGGGTATGAGCCGCTTTACACCCTGCAGGATGTGGAAAACACCCTGCCGAAGTTTAAAAGCTGCCGGTACGGGGAAAGGATCACCGTGGAAAAGGGCGTTTCGGTGCGGTTCCTCGACGCCGGGCATTTGATGGGCTCTTCGAGTATTGAAATCACCGTCACCGAAGGCGGCGAAAAAAAGGTGCTGCTGTTTTCCGGGGACGTGGGCAACATCGACCGGCCCCTGATCCGCAACCCGCAAAAGCCCGAAAAGGCCGACGTGGTGGTGATCGAATCCACCTATGGCGACCGGCTGCACGGCGAGCGCCAGGATTACATCACGCAACTGACCGACATCATCGGCCAAACCCTGGACCGCGGCGGCAACGTGGTGATCCCCTCCTTTGCGGTGGGGCGCACCCAGGAGCTTTTGTATCTCATCCACGATATCAAAAAGCAAAACCGGCTGCCCCACCACCGGGATTTCCCCGTGTGGGTCGACAGCCCTCTGGCCGTGGAAGCCACCCGCATTTACTCCGGGGAAAACGGGGATATGTGGGATTATTACGACGACGAAACCCGCCGGCGGCTGAGCGAAGGCGAAGAAGTCCTGCGCTTTCCCGGGCTGCACACCGCCGTCACCAGCGAAGAGAGTATGGCGATTAACGGCGACCCCACCCCCAAAGTCATCCTGTCGGCCAGCGGCATGTGCGAAGCCGGGCGGATTCGCCACCACTTAAAGCACAATTTGTGGCGGCCGGAATGCACCATCCTGTTTGTGGGGTACCAGGCGGAAGGGTCTTTAGGGCGCGTGATCCTGGAAGGCGCGCCGGAAGTCAAGCTGTTCGGCGAACCGATCCGCATTAACGCCCACATTGAACAGATGGACGGCATCAGCGGCCACGCCGACCGGGATATGCTGCTCGACTGGCTGGGGCACCTAAAAAATCCGCCGGAAAAAGTGTATGTCAATCACGGCGACGATATGGTGTGCGAAACCTTTGCCGCTAAAATTGAGGAAACCCTGGGCTATTCGGCCACGGCGCCGTATAGCGGCGCGGTGTACGACCTGACAGAGAACGTATGCATCCACACCGGCAACATGGCGCGGCTGGATAAAAAGGCGGCGGCCCACCGCAAAGCGACCGCGGCGTTCCAGCGGCTTTTGCAGGCCGGGCAGCGGCTGCTTATTGTCATCGAGCACAACCGGGGCGGCACCAACAAGGATTTGGCGCGGTTTACCAGCCAGATTTTGAATTTGTGCGAACGGTGGGACCGGTAGCAAAGGGAAAGGAGATCGAAAACGATGAAAATTTGCGTATTTGGAGCAGCCAGCACGAAAATTGACCCCAGTTATGTAGCGGAAGTGGAAAAACTGGGCGCCATGCTGGTACAGCGCGGCCACGAACTGGTTTTCGGGGCCGGCGGCAACGGACTTATGGGCGCAGCCGCTCGGGGCGTGAAAAGCGCAGGGGGCCGGGTCACCGGGGTGATCCCGTCCTTTTTCCGGGAGGAGAGTATCGAAGCCATTTTTGATCAGTGCGACGAACTGATCTACACCGAAACCATGCGGGAGCGCAAAGCCAAAATGGAAGAACTGGCCGACGCGTTTCTGGTGGTGCCCGGCGGCATTGGCACCTTTGAAGAGCTGTTCGAAGTCATGACCTTAAAGCAACTGGGGCGCATGGATAAACCCATTGCCATTTATAATTTCCAAAATTACTATGACGAACTGGAGCACATGATTTTCTGTTCCATGAACCGGCGGTTTATTAAGGCCAATTGCCGCATGCTGTATTTGCTGTCCACCGACCGGGAAGAACTGTTCGACTACATGGAAAACCTGCCGCCGCTGGGGCTCAGCGTCCACCAGCTGAAAGACGGCTGATCCCCCCGGCCCCATGCTTTGGCTTTGTGTCTTGGCTCAGGCCCCGGCTCAGAACTTCGGCTGATCCCCCCGGCCCGGTGCTTTGGCTTCGTGCCGTATACAAACAAAACGCACGCCCGTTTTGGGCGCTCAAACAGCGAACAGCCACCTTTTTTCCGGGTGGCTGTTCTTGTCTGTTGCCCTTTTTGCGTCTGTTATCCGTGGCCCCCTGTAGTGGAAAACGTCTCCCCCTCTCTGTCTGCTTCCGGCCGCACCTTATTGAAAAAAGAGCCTTTTAAAAAACGATCGCGCAT
>CAJKJS010000123.1 GCA_905200265.1 uncultured Oscillospiraceae bacterium | reverse complement strand
TTTCCTTTTGCCTTTAAATATAGAAAAAACTGTTTTTCCGTTTTATATGAGGGGAAAAAATAGTAAACCTCTTTTTTTGTGGTGTGCCTTATGGTACAATAAAAGAAACGAATCGCCCCAAACCGGCCCGGAATAGGCTGGCCGCTGAGCGGCAGAATGGAGAGACATATATGGTTATCCGAGTATTTGTGGAAAAGAAGCCCGGTTTCGCAGTGGAAGCCGAACATATGATGGCGGATCTCAGAGACAATCTGGGATTAACAGCTATTACGGATGTGCGCCTTTTTAATCGCTACGATGTGGAAGGCCTGGATAAAGAACAATTTGAAAAAGCCAGCCGCACCATTCTGAGTGAACCGAATGTGGACAATGTGTACCCCGAAAACATGAAGTTCCCGGACGGGTACCGCGTGTTTGCGATGGAATATCTGCCCGGCCAGTATGACCAGCGGGCGGACTCGGCGGCCCAGTGCGTACAGTTGCTCACCCAGGGTGAACGTCCCCGGGTAGCCACGGCCCGCGTGATTGCGGTAAAGGGCGATTTGACCGATGCCGAAATGGAAAAAATCAAAACGTATCTGGTTAACCCCGTGGAATCCCGCGTGGCCAGCATGGAGAAACCGGAATCCCTGGATATGAAAGCAGATGTGCCTGCCGATGTGGCTCGGGTAACGGGCTTTACCCAGTGGAATGACGAAGAAATGAAAGCTTACTTCGGTTCCATGGGCTTTGCCATGAGCTTTGACGATTTGCTGTTCTGCCGGGACTATTTCCGTGACGAAGAAAAGCGCGATCCCACGGTGACAGAACTGCGCGTGATTGACACATACTGGAGCGACCACTGCCGCCATACCACGTTTTCGACCCGGCTGCGTTCCATCGAAGTGGAACAGGGCGAGATTGCCGCTGCGGTAGAAAAAGCGCTGAAAGAATATCTGGCTTGCCGGGATGAGGTGTACGGTGAGACGGACCGGCCCATCTCCCTGATGGATATGGCCGTGATCGGCACAAAAGTGCTGAAAAAGCGCGGACAGGTCAACGACCTGGACGAAAGCAAGGAAATCAATGCTTGCTCCATTGAAGCGCCCATCACCATTGACGGAAAAACGGAAACTTGGTTGATTCAGTTTAAAAATGAAACACACAACCATCCCACCGAAATTGAACCCTTTGGTGGGGCGGCTACGTGCCTGGGTGGTGCCATTCGTGACCCGTTGTCGGGCCGCGCGTATGTCTACCAGGCCATGCGTGTTACGGGCAGCGGCGATCCCACTCTGCCGTTTGCTCAGACGATGGAAGGCAAACTGCCTAGCCGCAAAATTACCACCGGTGCCGCATCGGGGTATTCGTCGTATGGCAACCAGATCGGTCTGGCTACCGGCCAGGTTACGGAACTGTATGACCCCGGTTATGTGGCCAAACGCCTGGAAATCGGCGCGGTCATTGGTGCCGTTCCGAAGGATCAGGTTGTACGTCTGGACCCGGAAGAGGGCGATGTGATTGTGCTGCTGGGCGGTGCAACAGGACGTGACGGCTGCGGTGGTGCTACCGGTTCCAGTAAAGCCCATACGGTGGAATCCATTGAAACCTGTGGGGCCGAAGTGCAAAAGGGTAACCCGCCGACGGAACGCAAAATTCAGCGCCTGTTCCGCGACCCGGATGTATCCCGCCGCATTAAGCGCTGCAACGACTTTGGTGCAGGCGGCGTGTGCGTGGCTATCGGTGAATTGGCGGATGGCCTGACGGTAAACCTTGACAAAGTTCCGAAGAAATACGAAGGGCTGGATGGCACCGAGCTGGCGATTTCCGAATCCCAGGAACGCATGGCCGTGGTGCTGGCGCCGGAAGATGTAGATGCGTTTATTCAAGCAGCTGACCGTGAAAACCTGGATGCGACGGTGGTAGCTGTTGTTACCCGGGAACCGGTGCTGCAGATGACGTGGCGCGGCGATCGAATTGTGCATATTCGCCGGTCGTTCCTGGATACCAATGGGGTGACCCAGAACGCCGATGTATTGATTGAAAAAGCCAGCTTGCAGGACGACTACCGTCATCAGGTGCCGGAATGCCTGCGGCAGCAGCATTTGTGCGATGCTTTCTGCAAAAACCTGGCCCGGCTGGAAGTGTGCGGTCAGAAAGGCCTGGCCGAACGGTTTGACGCATCCATCGGTGCCGCTACCGTGCTGATGCCTTTTGCCGGTACGTACCAGATGACGCCGGAAGATGCTATGGTGGCCAAAGTGCCGGTACGCCACGGTGAAACCGATGATGCGACGGCCATGGCTTACGGGTATATCCCCGGCATTGCAAAATTCTCCCCGTTCCATGGGGCCGCCTATGCCGTGGTGGAAAGCCTATCGAAACTGTGTGCCGTAGGGGCTGACCCCATGACGGCCCGGTTGACGTTCCAGGAATATTTTGAACGCTTGCGGGATGTGCCCAGCCGTTGGGGCAAACCGGCGGCTGCTCTGTTGGGCGCGCTAACGGCACAGCTGCATTTGGGTCTGCCGGCCATTGGCGGTAAGGACAGCATGAGCGGTAGCTTCGAAGAACTGGATGTACCGCCCACACTGGTGAGCTTTGCCGTGGCGATGACCAAGGCAAGCCGCACGATGTCGGCGGCGTTGCAGGACCCGGGTGCGAAACTGGTGTTGTTCCCGCTGCCGGAAGATGAAGCGACGCATTTGCCCGATTTTGAAGCCCTACCCAATTACTACCAGGCCGTTCTGTCTATGATCCACGGCGGCGAAGTCCGTGCAGTGGGTGTAGTGAAAGAAGGTGGCGTGGCAGCCGAAGTAGCGAAAATGGCATTTGGTAACCGCGTAGGTGTGGTATTTGACCCGTCGTTCCTCGATGCGGAAAAACTGTTTGCACCGCTGAGCGGTTCGCTGTTGCTGCAAATGGAACCCGGCTGTGTGCTGCCCGTGGGTGGCATTCTGGTGGGTGAAACCTGTGCCGAACCGGTGATCGATCTGGGCGGCGAAAAGCTGGCTTTGAGCGAACTGGAAGAAATTTGGAACAGCAAGCTGGAGAAAATCTTCCCCAACAAGGCGAAGACCGTCGAGGTGGAAGAAGATATTCCGCTGACCGGCGCCCACAGCACGCTGGCTCCCGCTATTAAAGCAGCGAAACCCCGCGTGTTTATTCCGGTATTCCCCGGTACGAACTGCGAATATGATACAGCTCGTGCGTTTGAAAAGGCGGGAGCTGAAACTGAAATTCTAGTCGTGCGCAACCTGTCGGCCAGCGCGATTGAAGAAACGATTGCCGCTATGGAAAAGGCCATCCAGAAAGCCCAGATCATTATGCTGCCCGGCGGATTCTCCGGCGGCGACGAACCCGATGGATCGGGTAAGTTTATTGCAACCACCTTCCGCAACCCGCGTATTGCGCAGGCGGTAACCGAATTGCTGGAAGAGCGGGACGGTTTGATGTTGGGCATTTGCAACGGCTTCCAGGCGCTGATTAAATTGGGACTGGTGCCGTATGGCCGTATTACGCCGCCCAGCGAAAAAGCGCCGACATTGACCTTTAATACGCTGGGACGTCACGTGTCCCGTATGGCCTATACCCGCATTACGTCGGTGCGCTCGCCCTGGATGGCTGGGGTAGAGGCTGGCGATGTATTTGCTGTGCCGGTGTCCCATGGGGAAGGTCGTTTTGTGGCAGACGAAGAAAGTCTGTCCCGCCTGATTGCCAACGGCCAGGTGGCCACGCAGTACTGTACCCCCGACGGAAAACCCAGCGGTTCCATTACCTGGAACCCCAATGGATCGGTGTGTGCCATTGAAGGTATTACCAGTCCTGACGGGCGTGTGTTGGGCAAGATGGGTCACAGTGAACGTATGGGGCAAGACCTGTATAAGAACGTGCCGGGTCTGAAAGACCAGCAGCTGTTTGCTTCCGGTGTGAAGTACTTCCGCTGATCGATTGTGGAATCCGGGGCCGTCCTTTCCCGGTGGGAAGGACGGCCCTTTTCACCATCTGACGGCGAAATCTGGCCGCCGGGTCAAATCATTGGGAAACGGAGCTTTTTATGATGAATGATTTTTTGCGCCGTACATGGGCGGAGATCGACCTCGATGTCCTGACGGAAAATTATCGAGCGATCCGCGGGGCAGTTCCCAAAGAGAGCATGATGTGTTGTGTTGTAAAAGCCGACGCCTATGGGCATGGGGCTCCGACGGTTGCCAGACTGTACCAGCAACTGGGAGCTGATTGGTTTGCGGTAAGCAATTTGGAAGAAGCCGTCCAGCTGCGCCGCAGTGGCATTCGCCGGCCGATTTTGATTTTGGGATACACACCGCCGGAAATGGCAGGGGTGCTGCTGCAAGAAGATATTGCCCAAAGCGTATTATCACTGGAGTATGCCCGGGCCTTGTCGGAACAGGCCCAAAAAGCCCACGGGCGGGTACGGTGCCATATCAAAGTGGATACCGGCATGAGCCGCATTGGCTTTTTTTATCAGAAACAAGGACGCGATGACCATTCCCTCATAGAAATTGAAGAAGCGTGCCGCCTGGAAGGGCTGAATCCCGAAGGCATTTTTACTCATTTTGCCGTAGCGGATGAGGCTCAGGCCGGGGAAGCTTATACCGAACAGCAGTATGGTTGCTTCCGTGCGGCGATTGCGTACTGTGAAGCCAAAGGCATTCATTTTTCCATTTGCCATTGCTGCAACAGCGGGGCGATTTTGGATTATCCCCAGATGGCGCTTTCTATGGTGCGCCCGGGGATTATTCAGTACGGGCTGTTGCCGTCCGGGCAGATGCGTCACCCCATTCCGCTGCGCCCGGCCATGAGTTTGCGTTCGGTGATCTCCCATGTAAAAACCATTGTGCCCGGTACCACGGTCAGTTATGGCCGTACCTTCCAGGCTGACAAAGCCATGACCCTGGCCACGGTGCCTATTGGGTATGCAGACGGATACCCGCGGCGTCTTTCCGGGCAGGAGGATGTACTGGTCAACGGGAAACGCGCCCCCATTGTAGGGCGAGTATGCATGGATCAGATGATGATTGATGTGACAGGTATTGACGATGTGCATCCGGGGCAAACCGTAACACTGTTTGGCGAAGATCATGGTACGTTCCTTTCGGTGGAAGAATTGTCTCAGAAAGCCGATACGATTTCGTATGAAACCATTTGCCTGATTGGCAAACGGGTACCGCGTATTTACCTGCGGGATGGCAAACCCATTACCCAGATGAATTATTTCGACACCCAGAGCTGGATTGAATAAGAAGAAAAAAGAAACCGCCTTTGCCCCTAGGGGCAAAGGCGGTTTTTCGTTTTAATAGATGATTAGCGGCCCATCGGAATATATCCGATT
>CAJKJS010000122.1 GCA_905200265.1 uncultured Oscillospiraceae bacterium | reverse complement strand
AAATCCTGATCCACCACGTCGTCGTACGCCTGTACTTCCCGGGCCAGAGATTCATCACTGCGTACGAACGAATCCACACTTTCCGTCACCATACGAATGGTGTGTACGGCCATTTCGTGGAACATCTTCATAATTTCCGGATCACGTTCCGTAATATGAGGGGTAATTTCGGCGATATCACTGGCCTGGTCGCCAATTCGCTCCATATCGGAAATCAGCCGCAAAGCCGAAGAGACAATGCGCAGTTCGCCGGCTACCGGCTGCTGGCATAAAAGGAGTTTCATGCTCTGGGATTCGATATCCCGTTCTTTGCGGTCAATTTCCCGTTCAATCGCCCTGGCTTTTTCGGCCATTGTTTGGTCGCCTTCGAACAGGGCGCGCATCGCAGCCGAAATACCTTCTTCGCACAGCGCTCCCATTTTCGTCAATTCTTCGCCCAAAATGCGAAGCTGCTCATGATAAACTGTTCTCATCATATCAGCCGAACCTCCCCGTAATGTAATCTTCCGTGCGTTTATCTACCGGTTTAGAGAACAATGTCTGCGTATCACCGAATTCTACCACTTCACCCAGCAGGAAGAAGGCCGTTTTATCGGAAATACGGGCAGCCTGCTGCATGTTATGAGTTACAATGATGATCGTATACTGTTCTTTAAGCTCCATCGCCAGATCTTCAATTTTCGAGGTAGAGATCGGGTCCAGGGCGCTGGTGGGTTCGTCCATCAGCAAAACTTCCGGTTCCACTGCCAAGGCACGGGCGATGCAAAGACGCTGCTGCTGTCCACCGGACATTCCCAGCGCGCTTTTCTTCAGCCGGTCTTTTACTTCGTCCCAAATAGCGGCCTGCCGCAGGGAACGTTCCACGATTTCATCGAGCTTTGCTTTGGAACGTACGCCATGGGTACGGGGACCGAAGGCAATATTATCGTAAATGCTCATGGGGAACGGATTGGGTTTCTGGAACACCATGCCCACACGGCGGCGCAGCTGATAGACATCCATTTTTCCAAAGATATCTTCTCCGTCCAGCGCTACTTTGCCGGTGATCCGGCATCCTTCCACCAAATCGTTCATACGGTTTAAGGTCTTCAGCAGTGTGGACTTGCCACAGCCGGAAGGTCCAATAAAAGCCGAAATCTGATGTTCAGGCAAATTCAGGTTAATATTTTTCAGGGCCTGAAATTTATCGTAGTATAAATCCAGGTTCTGGATAACAAATTTATCGCTCATTTTTTTACCCCCACTTTTTTCACAACAAAACTTGACAGCGCATTGATGCCTACAACCATAATAAGTAGGACAACCGCCGTGGCATAGGCTTGGTCGGTATACAGCCCTTCATTAATCAGGCAGTACATGTGAACGGCCAGCGTCCGGCCAGGTTGCATTACGTTGCTTACCATATCCGAAGCGGTACTGGCGGTGTACAGAAGGGCCGCCGTTTCGCCGGTAATACGCCCTACGCCCAGAATAATACCAGACAAAACGCCCGGCATGGCCGAAGGCAATATAATGCGGAATACTGTACGCAACCGTCCGGCACCAAGCCCAAAGCTACCTTCCCGATAGGAATCGGGCACCGCTTTGAGCGCTTCTTCTGTGGTGCGCATAATCAGAGGTAAAATCATGATGGCCAATGTAAAGGCACCTGCCAGCACCGAATAACTCCAGTGCAGCTGAATCACAAAGAACAGGAACCCAAACAGACCATATACGATAGAAGGAATACCGGAAAGAGTTTCAGCCGTAATACGGATAATGGAAACCAGTTTGTTTCCGCGACCCGCATATTCGGTCAAATAGATAGCAGAAAAGATTCCCACAGGGACTGCCAACAACAGAGCCAGCGCCGTAATAATCAGGGTATTGATAATAGACGGCAGCATGGACACGTTTTCAGTGTTATACTCCCACGCAAACAGTTCGGGGGTCAGATTCGGTACCCCTTTGACAATGACATAAATCAGTACAGCAAATACTGTTCCAACCGTGAGAACTGTTGCCAAAATCATGAAAGCTCGCAGCATATACGACTGCACACGCGGCCATGTGTTGCTCTTTCTTTTTTGGGAAAGTGTTTCTTTCATGTTATGCTTCCCTCCTCTTTACCAGGGTAAACAGCAGATTGATGATCAAGATCATCACAAACAGCACAACCGCCGTAGCAATCAGCGCTTCCCGGTGCAAGCCGGTTGCATAACCCATTTCGATAACGACGTTAGCTGTTAAAGTACGTACACCACTGGTGAGGCTTTCCGGCAAAATCGGCTGGTTACCGGCTACCATGATCACCGCCATGGTTTCACCGATGGCACGCCCGACGCCCAGAATAATGCCGGCCATAATCCCGGATTTGGCGGCCGGCAGTACCGAAAAGAACACGGCGCGTTCTTTGGAGGCCCCCAGCCCCAGAGCCCCTTCGTAATACGAACCCGGTACAGCCCGAATGCTCGATTCCGATACGGTAATAATCGTGGGCAAAATCATAATGCCCAGCAAAATGGATGCGGTTAAAAGGCTTTTCCCGTTTCCGACAAGATCCATCATAATGGGTACAATGACCACCAGGCCAAAGAAACCATATACAATGGACGGAATCCCTGCCATCAGGTTCACCACGGGTTTGATGATCTTATAAATCTTCTCCGGACAGAAGTAAGCCAGATATACCGCACAGAACAATCCGATCGGCACCCCGATGAGGATGGCGCCTACCGTTACGTAAATACTGCCGATGATCATGGGGAAGATCCCGTATTGGTCGCTGGAAGGACGCCATTCCGTACCCAGCAGGAAGTCTGACACCCCAATTTTCCCGATGGTCGGCAGACCATTGGAAAACAGGAACCAGCAAATCAACCCTACTGCCAACACGGAAACACACGCCGCGATCAGAAACAGGATTTTCATGAGCATTTCGCTTACTTTATGCATAACTGAATGATCCTTTCCTGCCAGTGCCTTTTCGTTCTGAACCGAAAGGCACTTTTCTCTCTCCATAAAAACGGCCCGGAGCGTGGCTTTTATAAGCCGGGCTTCCGGACCGTTTTGTTTACCTTTGCGGCTAGCTTATTTCACGTCAGCCCAGTCGGTGATGTCGCCTACATAGATGCCCTTGATGCTGTCCGCAGCAATGTCATCCATGGGGTTTTCCTGGTTCACGATCACCGCGATACCATCCAGTGCAATAACCTGGCCTTTGATGCCCAGTTCCAGTTCTTCGTCTTTCAGTTCACGGGAAGCCATACCGATATCGCACAGGCCATCCGCCGCAGACGTAACACCGGTGGTGGAGTCGCTCTGCTGAACGGTGATATCCACATCAGGATTCAGGCCTTCATAAGCTTCGGCCAGTTTTTCCATAACAGGCGTTACCGAAGAGGAGCCCATCACCGTGATGGTGCCGCTCAGACCGGAAGCTTCATAGGCACCATTGTTGCCTTCGCTCACGCAGCCTTCTTCTTCCACAACCTTCTGGCCGTCTTCGCTGAGGATGAAGTCAATGAAGTCCTGAGCAACTTCGCTCACGGTTTCCTTCGTGACAATGTTGAACGGACGGGATACTTTGTAGCTGCCATCTTTTACAGCTTCTGCGCTGGGTTCTACACCGTCAACCTTCACAGCCTTTACGGTGTCATCCAGAGAGCCCAGGGAGATGTAACCGATAGCGGCTTTGTTACCGGCTACCGTCTGCATCATAACAGCCGTGCTGTTGATGATTTCAGCCGAAGAAGTCGTCATATCCACTTTATTTCCATCGGCATCTTTTTCTTCAATGCCCAACAGCTCAACAAAAGCGCTACGAGTGCCGGAGCCATCTTCACGGGAGATTACGCTGATCGCGCCGCTCATCCCTTCGGTCGATTCGGAGCTATCCGTGGAGCTGCCGTTGTCGGACACAGAGCTATCGGAAGAGCCGTTATCCGAATTGTTTTCCGCATTGCTGCAACCGGCAAACATACCGGCAGCAGACAAGCACACCAGAGCCATTGCAAGCCATTTCTTCGTTTTCATTTGGTTCTTACTCCTTTTGTTTTCGTTTGTTTTTTGATTACAATGGCATTATAAAAGTACCAGGTAAAAAGCAAATCCTTTCCTTTGTATTTTTTTTGTAAAATTCATGTGTCACTTTTCCCGTCAAAAAAAGCGCTGTCATTCCCCTTTCCCTAGAGAATAACAGCGCTTTATCTTATAGAATTAGCGCAGCTTCGTATTTTTACAATGGGCTTCCAGGAAAAGCCGGAAATCCGTCTGCCGTTCTTTTGGCAGTGACCGCATATCCACAGCCAGTACCGTCATTTCCTCCATAAAGAACAACAAGAGGTTTTCACATTCCAGAATCCGGCGAATCTGATTATAGGCAAAGCTCTTTTTGCGTCCGGCACTGTTAATAGCGCGGATGCGCTCTTCTTCCATACGAACCGTGAGCTTTTCTTCCATACCGTGGTTGTTCTTTACCCGGCGGCGGTATAACAGCCAAGCGTTCAGTCGGGCATAGCCCCCCAGGAATAGGTATAAGAACGCCGCAGCCGCTATAACCATAAAGGCCATGGCCAGATAATCCCCCAGGAAAATATTATAAATTCCCAGCCCCAGAAGGATGACCGACGCCACCGCTAAATAGCCCCGTGCCACCGGACGAATGGTATGCCGGCAGATTTCCCGGCAGTTTTCCATGGTATACGGACAAGAAAGCTCAAATAATGCTTCCTTTTCCTCCTCTTTTTTCTCCGGCTTTTCTTCTTCCGGTTTGGCATGTAAGAAGTAAACGGTATCAACCCCTGGCCCCCGGCCATTTTCCACCACACTAATGATCTTCCATCCTCGTTTAGGGAAAATATGCATTTGAGCCTGGTTCGTCGACCACGTACGGGAACCAATAAACTTGCTGCGTTCCGGCCGGTTTTCCAGCGCTTCATAAAGCTTGTTGGCAATTCCCTGCCCCCGATGAGCGGGCGCCGTAATCAGCGTGCTGGCATAATCACAGGGGCAATAATCCCCCAATCCATCACACTTAAAGTCCGTACAATACGACAAAAATGCCACGATTTTCCCGTCCTCTTCTGCTAGCAGAAAAGACTGCTCCAGCATTTCATCGATATAGGCTTCCAATGAACCTTCTTCATCCCCGGAAAAATCCGCCTGCTCCGGGCCGCTGCGCGTCCGCAGCGAAGGAGTAAATTCGTCAGCGCACGCTTCCATAAGGGCGCGCACCTGCTCTACTTCCTGCTGGGTCAGCTGCTCGGTCTGCCTGATTTCGATCATTTTTTCTCCTCCCGGCTGTCATATATCAAAGAAAAGCAGGCCTTTCCCTGCAAGGCAAAAGTCTGCTTTTCTTTCTTCATCCTTATTTTTTCTTCTTAAAGCTGTCTTTCAGTGA
>CAJKJS010000121.1 GCA_905200265.1 uncultured Oscillospiraceae bacterium | reverse complement strand
GAACACAATGGAACAAGAAACCATCCGCCGGCTGCACGACCGGCTGAAAACCAACATGGAAACCGTTATTAAAGGAAAAGGCGATGTCATTGACAAAGTCATTTTGTGCCTGCTGTGCGGCGGACATATTCTGCTGGAAGATTTGCCCGGCACGGGGAAAACCACGCTGATTAAAGCGCTGGCCAAATCCCTCGATTGCCGCTTTACCCGGGTGCAGTTCACCCCGGACCTATTGCCCAGCGATTTAACCGGCGCCCATGTGTATTCCCAAAAAACCGGGGAATTTACGTTCCGCCCGGGCCCGATTTTTACCAATTTGCTGCTGGCCGACGAAATCAACCGGGCCACCCCCCGCACCCAGTCCAGTTTGCTCGAGTGCATGGAAGAAGGCCAGGTGAGCGTGGACGGCGAAACCATGGTGCTAAACCAGCCCTTCTTTGTGGCCGCCACTCAGAACCCCATTGAAATCCAGGGCACCTTCCCCCTGCCGGAAGCTCAGCTGGACCGGTTCTTCATGCGGCTTTCCATGGGGTACCCGGATGAGAAGGAAGAGAAAAATATGCTCGCAGCCTTCCGGGAAAAGAGCCCGCTGGAAGATTTACAAGGCGTTGTTACCACCGATGAGCTCATGCAGGCGCGCACCCTGGTACGGCAAATGCCCGTGAGCGACGCGGTCCTTTCCTACATTCAGCACCTGGCGGCCGCTACCCGGCGGGATGAATCCATCCGCCTGGGCGTAAGCCCCCGGGGATCGCTGGCGCTACTGCGTGCCAGCGAGGCCCATGCCGCCGTCTGCGGTCGCGAAGCCGTGTGGCCCGACGACGTGAAAGCCGTGTTTACCGATGTGCTGGCCCACCGGATTATGCTGCGCGGACACAACCTGAACCAATCGGCCCAAGGGGCCTGCTCGGCCCTGGAGCAGATTTTGATGACGGTACCGGTGCCCACCGAAAAAAGGTGACCGCGCCATGATGACACTGCTTGCCGTCATTATCCTCTTGGTACTGGCTGTGTGGCTGCAAGGGCTGGTGTTTCGCAAATTTTCCTTTCGCAAACTGCGCTACACCTGCCGGTTCAGCACATCAGAAGCCATGGAAGGCGACGAAATCGCGCTGATCGAAGAAGTGGAAAACCGCGGGTTTTTGCCTCTGCCGTGGCTGAAAGCGGAACTGACCTCTTCCAAATGGCTGGAATTTGCCGATTCCCAGTCCCTGGTGACCGAAGAGACCCGCTTTGTCCCCAGCTTTTTCATGATGAAGCCCCACCACAAAGTCACCCGCCGGTGGAAAGTGCGCTGTGTAAAACGCGGCATTTACGATTTGAAAAAAGTGGTGCTGGTTACCACCGATCTGCTGGGCGGTTCTTCCCCTTCCCAAATGGTGGATGTAAACGCCCGGCTGACGGTTCTACCGGCTCCGGCGGACCTGACGCTGGATTTTCGCACGCCCAAACACATGATTGGCGACGTGATTGTGCGGCGCCACCTGCTTTTTGACCCGTTCCTCATTGCCGGGGTGCGGGCCTATACCCCCGGCGACACCATGAACCGCATTCACTGGCTGGCCACCGCCCGCCAGGGGGAACTGATGGTGCACAATAATGAATATTCCGCCGGACAGAGTTTGTCGGTAATTCTGAACATGCAAAGCCGTCCCTATGAAAAAGACGGCGTCATTGATAAAGACAAAATGGAGGACGCCATCCGCCTGGCCGCCGGGTACTTTGACAGCACCCTGCGCACCGGTATTCCTGTGCGGTTCCTCAGTAACGCCGGGCCGCTGCACAGCCGGGAGCCGGTGGTGACCGAAGAATACCACGGGCGCGAACATGTAAAAGAACTGATGCTGCGTTTGGCGGCCCTGCCCCTATGTAGCACCGAAGCTTTCCCCACCTTTCTCGGCACTACCTGCCGGACAATCAGCAGCAGCGATATTGTGATTCTGACTTGTTACGCCAATGCGGATATTTTCGCCTACGCCAGGCAAAAGCAGGCAATGGGCAGTAACGTCAGGCTGATTCACATCGGGTCACTGCCCGACACCGTGACGCCGCCGGATGATTTGCCGGTCTTTACCTATCGGGAGGAGGGATCGTATGGCACACCGTAACAGTCATCCGGAAAAACGGGATAAGGAGAAAACGGCTTCGTCCCGGCGGCTTTTAAAAGTGGTGCACGCCATGACCCTTTTGGGCTCCATGGCCGGGTACTATCCGCTTTTCCTGTTGGCGGCTACCTACGGGCTGGAACAGGACGGCTCCCTACCCGGGGTTATCCTATTACTGGGCTGTATGGCAATTGGGCTCCTCTCCTTTTGGTTTAGCCGGTGGCTGACGGAAAAAAAGCCCCTGCTCCATAGGCCTGTTGTCCAAAACCTGCTGCGCTATGGACTGGGGGCCTTTCTCGCGGCCGGGGCACTGGCCACGGCCCTTTTAACCGGCCAGAACACGGTGCTAAGTATATGCCTGCTCCCCGGTGTTTTCCTGTACTGGATTCTGGGGGCACGGCTAACGGAAAAGCCCTACTCGCTGATGTACCGCCAGCAGGATTTGATTATTCAGGCCGTGCTGCACCTACTTGTGCTGCTCATCCTGATTCTGTGCGACCTACCCTGCCGGGCCGAAGCGCTGGTAATTTCCCTGTTAACCGTGGCGTTTTGCTACGGGGCCGGCGCCAACCAGGGGAACCTGGACTTTCTCATGGAGCGGCGCGGGCATGATCTCTCCCATTTGCCGCCGAAGATCCGCCGCTACAACTTAAAACTGCTGGCCGTTTTGTACGCCGTAGTGGTCGTGCTGCTGTTGCTGCGGGATGTGCTGGCTTATGCACTCAAGCAACTGTTCATCGGAATCATTTGGCTCATCGCCCTGATAGGCCAGCTGATTGCCGGGCTATTTGCCGGTCACGAAACCGTCGTACCCGAAGGGGGCGGCGGTGGATTTTCCGACCCGCCTGCGGCTTCCGGCGGCGGCGAGAGTTTGCTGTCGCAAATTCTCTCGGTGCTGATCGGGCTGGCGGTACTGGGGGTACTGATTTGGCTGTGCCCGAAGGCTTTCCGCATTCTGCGGGGCAAAGCACGCACTTTGTGGCGGGCCATCCTGCGCTTTTTCCGCCGCCACAGCCGCCCTGGGGCCATCCAGTCCGAAAACCAGGGGGAATACACCGATACGGAAACCGACCTGTTAAAAAGTACGGAAACAGCCGTGGCGGCGCCGCCTGCCCCCCGGCGGGCCTTGCGCCAGTTTAAAGCCGACGTACGCGCCTTTGACCGCTTGCCCGATGGTCCTGCCAAAGAACGGGAAGGGTACCGGCTGCTCATAAAGGGCATGCAGTTAAAGCGCATCCCTTTTTCCCCCGGCGATACGCCCCGGGAAACCGCCGCCCAGGCCATGCGCCTGCTGGATACCCAGGACCCCGACTGGCAGGCAAACGCCGATACCTACAGCCGGGTGCGGTATGAAGCGCTGCAAACCCCGGATACGCTGCCGGTGACGCGGCTCCTTCATCAGCTGCTGCAAATGAAGCCTTTACCGGAAAAACGCAGGGGCCGTCTGACCGATTGACGCCCCCTACCTGATAAAAAAAGAAAAAGGACCCGCAGGCGAACCCCTGCGAGCCCTTTCTTTGTTACGTGGGTCGTTTACCGGCAGGTAAAGGTGCAGCATTCCGTTTCCTGGCTGCTGCACACATGGTCTTTGCAGCCGGACACGCGCACACGTTCCGCCCGGCAAAGGCCGTTTTCGTTATACTGACAGCGGGCCGCGTCACAGTCGATGTTCGTCAGCGGCTGACTGCCGCCGCACCGGCTGTTCTGACCGGCGGATTTAGGCGAAAAACTGTGGCAGCAGGTTTGCCCGCATACACACGCGCCGGCACCTTCCACCTGAATATCCGACAGATTGCACAGACCCTGGCCGTTATGGGCACAGGCATTTACTTCACAGGCGAGATAGGCCATACGAAAAACCCCTTCCTTTCTTTTTCAGTTGCATGTTTTTGCATCGCAGCGCATAGCCGCTTGCCAAAAGAATACCCGATTTTGCCCGGATTTATACGAAAAAGACAGGAAAACCGGTAAGAAAACCAAAATATTTTCTCTTTTCTTTCTTAAAAAGCTAAAAACTTTCCATTGTTTTGTGTTATAATGTTCTTGTTGTGTGTGCCAAAAGGTTCCTATTCCCTTTGGCACAAGCGGCACCCGGCCCGCTATACCGGCCGGAAACCACATACGGAGGAATCATCTATGAATTTTCGCATTATTGGCACTGGCAGCCAGAAGCCCGCATGTGTCAAGACCAATGAGGATCTTACCAAATTTCTGGATACCTCGGATGAATGGATTACGACGCGTACCGGGATTAAGGAACGCCGGGTGATCACCACCGAAACCCTTTCGGAACTGGCCACCAAAGCGGCGGAACACGCCCTGGAGATGGCCGGTATTTCGGCTGAAGACCTGGACTTCATCATTTGCTCCACCATTCGCGGCGATTACATTACCCCTTCGCTTGCCTGTGTGGTCGCTAAAAACCTGGGCGCCCACTGTGCTGCTTTTGACGTGAATGCCGCCTGCTCCGGGTTTGTATATGCCATGGACTGCGCCGCCGGTTATTTTGAACGCGGCCGCGCCGAACACATCCTGGTGGTTTCGGCCGAAGCCATGAGCAAAATGGTGGACTGGAACGACCGGGCGACCTGCGTGTTGTTCGGTGATTCCGCCGGCGCCGTAGTCATGGAAAAAGGCGACAGCCTTCTGTCGGTACGCCTGACCAGCGAAGGCAACACCGATTTTCTGGCCATCCCCAATGTAGAGGGCAATTCGCCGTTTAGTGAACACGAAGAACCCGCCCATTTCCTGCATATGGACGGACAGAATGTGTATAAGTTCGCTGTCAACGCCATGAGCACCGACCTGAAATGGGTCATTGAAAACGCGGGCCTGACCCAGGACGACATTGACCATGTGCTGCCCCACCAGGCCAATATTCGCATTATCGAAACCGCCATGCGCAAACTGAAGATCCCCCATGACCGGTATCACATCAACATTCAGCATTCGGGCAACACCAGCTCGGCGTGCATTCCCGTGCTGCTGGATGAACTGAACCGGGCCGGTGAGCTCAAGCGCGGCGATATCATTGCCATGTCCGCTTTTGGCGGCGGGCTGACCACCGGTGCAGCGGTTCTGCGCTGGTAAGTTGTATATTTCGTAACGAGAGAGGAGCTTGACCCTTCATGAAAAAGATTGCCTTTTTGTTCAGTGGCCAGGGGGCCCAGTACACGGGCATGGGCAAAAGCCTGACGGAAGTTTCCAAAGCGGCCGCCGGTGTGTTTGAAAAAGCCGATGCCCAGCGTCCCGGTACCAGCGAACAGTGCTTTACCGGTTCGAAAGACGTTTTGAACCAGACGCTCAACACCCAGCCCTGTGTGTAT
>CAJKJS010000120.1 GCA_905200265.1 uncultured Oscillospiraceae bacterium | reverse complement strand
GATAACACAAATCTATTTCAAAATATTGCATTTACACGTTTTCAAGCGGCAGATGCATATAGGAATCCGCCTCTTCCCACGGAACCAGGAACCCGGCCCCATGGCTGCAAAAGACGGAATCGGCTGGGTTTTCCCGGTCGGCCTGGCAATCATAGGGGTGCTTTTCTTTCACCGCCTGCTGATTGGGGCAGGGTTCATACCCGCTAAACGAAAAAGTCAGACGGCCCGTTCCACGGGTGTAGTGGGTGAGTGTTTCGCCATAATCCGACAAGGCTGCAAACGGCGCCCGGCCAACCAGACAGGCTTTCTCCCCCTGCCCGCCGGTTTCGTCCATACAGCCGCCCATCATCGTGAGATCCGACAGAAAACGGCCGGTATATGTCGGCTCCAGTACGGCGCAGAACCGCACCCAGGGCTCTAAAATTTGGCATTGTCCGTCCCTGGCCGCTTTACACAACGCCTGCCGGATAGCCCGCCCCACCGCCTGGCGGAAATCACCGCCTTCGGTGTGTTTTTCGTGCGCCCTACCGGCGGTGAGCGTCACTTGTACATCGGTTACCGGCGCACCCATCAGCGCACCGGGATAGGCCCGTTCGAATACATGGGTGCGGATCAGGCGCTGCCAGTTACGGCTGAGCACGTCTTCCGATACCTCGCTTTCAAAGCGAATGCCGCTGCCCGGCTTGCCCGGGGATAACCGCAAATGCACTTCGGCGTAATGGCGCAGCGGTTCAAAATGGCCAAAGCCCATCACCGGCGCCGTAATGGTTTCTTTATACAGTACCTGGCAGGGCCCAAAATGGACCGGCATGGAAAACCGCTTTTCCATCACATCTTGCAACACTTCCAACTGCAATCGTCCGGCCACATGTAAGGTGATCACCGGCGGCTGGATTTTAGTGGATAACGTCGCGTGCAGCTGGGGATCTTCGTCCGTGAGCAGACACACATTATCCCACACCGCCTGGAAGGAAAGGGAGTCATCATACAGTAAGCTGCTCTGCATCAGCGGTTCGTGCAGTGCCGGTCCGTTATCGAGCACCGTTTCGGCACTGAGCAGCTGGCCGGGCCGGGTTTGCTGCAAGCCGGAAACGGCGACAAGGTCCCCACAGGTGGCTTTTTGTACCGGCAGGAGCTTGTCCCCATGCACCTGCATGAGATCGGCGGTTTTTTCGCCCCCCAACAGGCACCGCGGGGTGATTTCTTCCCCTACAACCCGCAAAATCGTGCGGCGTGCCCCGCTTTTTTCCCGGCGGATGCGGATAACTCTGGCCAGTGCCTTGGCGTCGGGCACCGGTTCCGGCACCCACTCGGCCAGTACCCGGAGTAACGGGTCAATCCCTTCCCCCTGCAATGCGCTGCCGGTTAAACAGGGAAAGATCTGTCCGGCGGCAAATAAGCTCTTCAGGCCCTTTTGCCATAAAGCGGGGGAAAAATCTTCCGTAAGGTACGCGTCTAGTAACGATTCATCCAGTCCGGCGGCCTCTTCCCCCAGTTTGCCATGCACCCAGTCTTCCTCCCAAAAAGCCGCACAGGGGGTCAGGCGGGTCTGGATTTCGTCCAGCACCCTTTGGGGGTCCGCGCCCACCCGGTCTGTTTTATTGAGGAAAAACAGCGTGGGAATCCCCTGTTCCTGTAAACAGTGGAACACCGTCTCGGTGTGGTTTTGCACCCCTTCCACACAGCTGACCACCAAAACGGCCGCATCCAAAGCGGGCAGGGTTCGCTCCATTTCCGCCATAAAGTCCACGTGGCCGGGCGTATCCAGCAGCACAAAGGGGTTCCCCTGTATGGAAAACCGGGCGGCCCCGGTGTAAATCGTAACACCCCGGGCCTTTTCCAGCGGGTCGGTATCCAGAAAACTATTGCCGTAATCCACCCGTCCCGCCTGGCGGATGGCGCCGCACCGGCACAAAAGCTGTTCACACAGGGTGGTCTTGCCCGCATCGACGTGGGCCAGCACCCCCAGGGTGCGTACATTCACAGGGTATCCCCTCCTTCGGGGGCCAACATGGCAAGCAGCGCCGCTTCATCCAGCACCGGAATGCCCAGGGTTTGGGCTTTGGTGAGTTTGCTGCCCGCTTCTTCCCCTGCCACCACATAGGACGTTTTTTTCGAAACGGAACCGCTGACTTTGCCCCCCGCTTTTTCAATGAGGGCGGCAGCTTCCTGCCGTTTTAAGGTGGGCAACGTGCCGGTAAGCACAAAGGTTTTCCCCGACAAATCGACGCCACCGGCAGGTTTTTCTTCCAAGGGTTCTTCCATATTGAGCCCCAGCTCCCGCAAAGACCCGATCAAATGGGCCGTACCGGGCAGGGAGAAAAATTCGCTGACCGAAACGGCCATCACGCTGCCGAACCCATCAATAGCCGCCATATCGTCAGCTGAGGCGGCTTGCAGAGCATCCATCGTGGGGAAGTGCCGGGCGAGCAGCTTCGCGGCTTTCGCGCCAATATGGGGAATCCCCAAAGCAAACAGCAGACGGCTCAGTGGATTCTGTTTCGATTTATTTAAAGCCGCCAGCAAATTGGCTGCCGATTTTTCGCCCATGCGTTCCAGGGACAGAATGTCTTCCTTTTGCAGGCGGTATAGATCCGCCGGAGAATGCAGGAAGCCCGCTGCAATCATCTGCTCCAGGGCGGCCGGCCCCAGCCCGTCGATATCCATGGCATCCCGGGACGCAAAGTGGATCAGGTGACGCAAAAGCTGCGCCGGACATTCGGGGTTTTGGCACCGGGTAGCCGCTTCGCCCTCTTCCCGGAATACGGTTTCGCCGCAGGAGGGGCAGACTTTCGGCATGGCATACGGTACGGTGCCACTGGGGTTTTCGACTAGACGCACCACTTCGGGGATGATTTCCCCGGCTTTGCGCAAAATGACTTTCGAGCCGATGCGCAAATCTTTTTCCCGGATAAAATCTTCATTGTGCAGCGTCGCACGGCTGACGGTGGTACCGGCCAGCGTGACCGGTTCAAATACCCCGGTGGGGGTGAGCACTCCGGTGCGGCCTACATGGATTTCAATATCGGTAATCACGGTTTCTTTTTCTTCCGGCGGGTACTTGTACGCTTCCGCCCAACGGGGGAATTTCGCCGTGCTGCCCAGCTGTTCCCGCTGGGAAAAATCGTTCACCTTGACCACGGCCCCGTCGATGGAATAGGGCAGCGTGCCCCGGGTTTCGCCAATGCGGTGGATTTCCAAAAGGGCTTCGTCCATGGTGCGGCAAATTTTATCGGGAGCCACCATAAAGCCCAGCTCTTTCAAAAAAGCCAGCGACGACGCGTGATCGTGCAGCGTTTCGCCTTCCACCTGCTGCACATTAAACGCAAACATGTCCAGCTGCCGCTGCCGGGTGATGCGGCTATCCTTTTGCCGCAGGGTACCGGCGGCCGCATTGCGGGGGTTTTTAAACGGTTTTTCTCCTTCCAATTCCTGTTTTTCGCACAGCGAGAGGAACACTTTGTGGGACATATACACTTCGCCCCGCACTTCCAAATACGGCACCGGCCGGGTGAGCACTTTGGGCACCGTGGGAATGGTGCGGATGTTTTCCGTCACATCTTCCCCCACCTGGCCGTCGCCCCGGGTGGAACCGCGGAAAAACACGCCGTCCCGGTATTCCACCGAAACCGACAGCCCGTCGAATTTCGGTTCCACGGTATACAGCGGATGGGGCACCACGTCGCGCACCCGGCGGTCAAAGTCCCGCATTTCCTCATCGGAGAACGAATCATGCAAACTCTCCATAGGTACGTTGTGGCGCACGGGGGCAAAGGTATTATACCCCTTCCCCCCCACCGTGCGGGTGGGGGAATCGTCTGTGATCAGATCGGGGAACTGCTCTTCCAGATTTTCCAGTTCCCGGTACAATTTGTCATAGGCAAAATCGTCGATTTTCGGGTCGTCGTATACATAATACTGCTCGTTATGATACCGAATCTGTTCCCGCAGTGCCTGCATTCTTTCGGCGGCCTGTTGCTTTTCCATAGAAACTTCCTTTCTTTCCTCATTACGATGCTCCCTGTGTGAACAGCGCCGAGGGAACTTCCCCCACGATCACCGTTTCGCTGAGCACCATTTCTTCCTCCCATTCTTCGGAAAATCCCCAACCGGGTAACTGCACCCAGATGTGGCACGTGACTTGCAGTGTCACCCGATGCAGCGTTTGGTTTACACCCGCCTGGGAAAATGTACTGTCACACGAAGCCTGGCATGACCCCACCGTGGTAACGGAAAGGGGGATACCCGGCCCGCAGCCATAAAGTAGGCTGATTCCCGTTAAACTACCCACCGGCACCCATACCGTGCCCCCGGTGCCGCTGAGTTTTTCCTGAACAAAATTGCTGACAAAGCTCTGCACCTGGGCCATGGCGGCGGTATCCTGTTCCAATGACAGGATATTCCCCTCTTCTCCCCGGGAGATGGCGACAAACCCGTCGTTTTCCCCGGCCCACTGGGCATACGCCTGCACCGCTTCGTGCAAAACTTCCTCCACCTGACGGGCGGCGGCGGTTTCGGCCGCGGCCTTCACCATGGGACCCAGCCGACCCAAAATCCAACCGATGAACCAGAGAAACCCCACCAAAAATAGCAGGAGCTTTCCCTTGCGGCTTAAACGCCGGCGGTATGTTCTGCGCACCCTGTGTCACCTGCCTTTTCTGCTCCATGGTACGCAGAAGATAAAATTTTTGTGAAACCCCCGTCAGCGTTCTTCGTCCGGCAGGCAGGCGGGCACCACCTGTTTTAACAGCCGCACGGTTTTGGAAAGGGGCAACCCCACCACATTGAAGTAATCGCCGCAAATGCGTTCCACCAGTAAAGCGCCTTTCCCCTGGATGCCGTAAGCCCCGGCTTTGTCCATGGGTTCCCCGGTTTTTACATAGGCACGGATTTCCTCTTCCGTCAGGGGCCAAAACGTGACATCGGTTTTTTCATAAAACACATGCTCCTGCTGTCCGTCGAACACGCAAACCCCGGTATACACCTGGTGCGTTTTTCCCGACAAGAAGGAGAGCATCTGTTCGGCCTGCTGTTCGTCCCGGGGTTTTCCCAGAATGCGCCCTTCCAGCGCTACCACCGTATCGGCCGACAATACAGCCTGATGGGGGCATGCTTCCCGCACAGCGCGCCCTTTCTGCCGGGCCAGAAACAGGACCGCTTCCCACGGCGCAATCGAATCCGGCAGGGTTTCATCGGTGGGGCGGGTCATGACCTGAAAATGGACCCCACCCAGCTGCAACAGTTCCCGCCGCCGGGGAGAACCGGAGGCCAGCAAAATGGGTGTTTCGTTCATACCAGTTTCTCCTTTTATCAAACAGCTCATACGTTTTGTTTTTCTTCATTATACAACGGGCACCAAAGGCCTTTCAAGCATGGGTTTTGTTTCCACCGGTTTTTGGATAAAAACAAAGGCAGCGGCCCCTATAGAGAG
>CAJKJS010000119.1 GCA_905200265.1 uncultured Oscillospiraceae bacterium | reverse complement strand
ATTTTCCGGTTTGTCGAGTCGTCACACCGGATGAAGTGGCCAGCTTATGCAGCTGTGAAGAATCAAATTGCAATCCCGGGAAAAATCAGGTATACTAAACAGGAAAAGAAACTATGTTCGGGGGCGCTGGCATGCCGGAAAAAATCCTGTTTGAAATGAATGGTACGGTCGAACAGATCGTATATCGCAATGAAAAAAATCAGTACACCGTACTGGAAATCAATAATGGTCAGGAATTGGTCACGGTGGTTGGATGCATGCCGTTTTTGAGTGTGGGGGAAGAACTGCACGTGGTGGGAACATGGGGGCACCACCCGAATTTTGGGCCACAGTTCAAAGCCGAAGTTTGTGAACGCTCCAAACCGGCTACTGCCGCCGCCATGCTCAAATACTTATCGTCAGGCGCTGTCAAAGGAATTGGCCCATCTTTGGCGACGCGCCTGGTGGATGCTTTTGGCGAAAATGTATTGGATGTATTGGAAAACGAGCCGGAACGCCTGGCTACCATTCGGGGGATTTCCCGGGAAAAAGCCGGTAAACTCAGTGAAGCCTTTCAAAAAGTGTGTGGCATTCGCGAAATGATGGCGTATTTGGCGCGCTACGGAATGAGCGCCGAAGAGGCCGTACGCATCTACCGGCTGTTCGGTAGCCACGCCCGGGAAAAAATTGAACAGGACCCATACTGCTTGTGTTGCCAGGAGTTGTCGGTGGATTTCGCCCGGGCCGATCAGATTGCCCACCAAATGAACACACCGGACGATGCGGCGTGCCGTGTACAAGCTGGGGTACTGTATGTACTGCGCCATAATACCGGGAACGGTCATACTTGTTTGCCACGGGAAAAATTACTTCCAGCGGCGGCCCGTATGTTGGGGGTTGAACTGGAAACGGCCGAAGCGGGCCTGAATGAACTGCTTTCCTGCGGGGACTTGCAGGAAGTGGACATTGGACATATGCAGGCTGTTTTTTTGCCGGCGTATTTTGAAGCGGAATGGTATACGGCGCAGCGTTTACAGGTTATGATGGATATGCCACCCGCCCCCTTGACTGATGCCAACCGTTCCATTGAACAGATTGAAAAAGAAAACGGGATTACATACGCTGCCGAACAAAAGGAAGCCATTCGTCTGGCTTTGCAGAATGGGCTGCTCATTCTCACAGGGGGACCTGGTACCGGTAAAACCACAACGCTCAACGCCGTGATCCGTATTTTGAAAAGTTGCGGTCAAACGGTCTTTTTGGCAGCACCAACGGGGCGGGCGGCTAAACGTATGTCAGAAGTCACCGGGGAAGAGGCGAAAACCATTCACCGGCTGTTGCAGGTTGCCTGGGATTCCCAGGACCGGCCGGTCTTTATGCGTAATGAAAATGATCCTTTGGAATGTGATGCGGTGATTGTGGACGAACTTTCCATGGTGGACAGCCTGTTATTTGCAGCACTGCTGAAAGCGATTCCCATGGGATGCCGGGTCATTTTAGTGGGGGACAGCGAACAGCTCCCGTCCGTGGGGGCCGGTAATGTGCTGGGGGATCTGATTGCCAGTGAACTGTTTCCCACCGTACAGCTGAAACAGATTTTCCGTCAGTCGATGCAAAGTTTGATTGTAACCAATGCCCACCGCATTATTGGGGGAGGTATGCCGGAACTCACGCGCCATGACAGCGACTTTTTCTATCTGCCTTTTTATGAGGCCGGCCAGATTGCCCGCACCATAGTCGATCTGTGTGTGCGCAGGCTCCCCAAAAGCTATGATTATACCATTTGGCAGGATATCCAGGTGCTGTGCCCGGGTCGCAAAGGGGAACTGGGTACATTCGAAATGAACCGGCGGCTGCAAGAAGTGCTCAACCCCCCGGAACGGGGCAAAAACGAAGTAAAAATTGACGGGACCATCTTGCGGGAAGGCGATAAAGTCATGCAGATTAAAAATGATTATGATTTGCCTTGGAGTAAGGAAGATGGTACCACTGGCGAGGGCATTTTTAACGGGGACGTGGGAATCCTGACTTGTGTTGATAAAAAAGCGGGTTCTCTTACCGTTATGATCGACGATAAAGAAGTGCTGTATGATATGGAAGAAGCCGGTGAATTGGAGCTGGCCTATGCCATGACGATTCACAAAAGCCAGGGGAACGAATTCCCGGCGGTGATTATCCCCATGTTCCCGGGTCCGAAACAGCTTTCCTATAGGAACCTCCTATATACAGCCATTACTCGGGCGAAAGAGCTGCTTATTTTGGTCGGGGAAAAGGAATGTGTGTATCAAATGGTGGAAAATGACCGGAAAACCCGACGGTATTCGGCCTTGTGTCTGTTTTTGACAGGGGGTGAAAAGCGTGCCTGATTCCAATTGGATATGGCCGCTCGCTCGATGGGAAAGTGTATGGCATGTTCTGTTCCCGCTATCCTGTCCGTTTTGCGGATGTAAACTGAAAATGCCCCGGCGTGTTTGCGAAGATTGCGAAAAGAAAGTACACATAGGACGTAAAGAAGTAAGGCTGCAAGTAGAGAACCAGCCCTTTCATGTGTATGCCCCATTCTTTTATCAGGACCAGGTCCGTGCGGCGTTTCTTCGTTACAAATTTTATAACCGGCCCGATCTATACCGTTTTTTTGGCGATGTGATGGCGGGGACTTTATCTTTTTTGCGGGAAGAACAGACGGTGATCACGTGGATTCCTGTTTCACTGCAGCGCAAAAAACAGCGGGGATATGATCAGTCGGAACTATTGGCCCGGCGTATGGGGAAAGTATGGAAGCGGCCTGCTTCGCCGCTTCTCCTAAAAAAGAAGGATAATAAAACCCAACATGAACTTTCCAAAAAGGAAAGGCTTCTCAATGTAAAGGGCGTGTATGAAGCACAGGGAGAAATAACGGGAAAACGGATTTTGCTAGTCGATGATATTTTAACAACGGGAAGTACCATGCAGGAAGCAGCGTCCGTGCTTTGGAAAAATGGAGCCGACCATGTCACCGGGGTAGTGGCGGCGATTCGCGGTTGCAATCAGCCGGGGCGTATACTATAATACTAATCATAAGGACTGAAAAGGAGGATGTCGATCATGCCAGGAACGGATATTGGGATCGATTTGGGTACCGCGAACGTGCGGATATATTTGCGCAATAAAGGAATTATCCTCAGTGAACCGTCTGTGGCGGCTATTGATTTGGATTCCGAAGAAATGGTAGCCACGGGACAAGAAGCGTATAAAATGGTGGGGCGCACTTGTGACCGGGTTCAGGTCGTACGGCCGCTGGTCAACGGGGTTATTTCGGATTATGATTTAGCCCAAAACATGCTGTCGGTTTACATGAAAAAAATCGGGGGCAGCGCGGTATTTATGCCCCGTGTGGTAGTCAGCGTGCCTTGTGTGATTACCGAAGTGGAAAAGCGCGCGGTGGTCGATGCCATCAGTTCCACCGGTGTGCGCCGGATTTGTCTAATTGAAGAACCTGTAGCGGCAGCCATTGGGGCCGGGGTGGATATTGCCAAACCCCACGGCGTGTTTGTCGTCGATATTGGCTGCGGTACGACGGATATGGCGGTCATGTCCCTGTCGGGTGTGGCGGTTTCCCAGTCGATTAAAACGGCCGGGGATGTATTTGATGATCATATTATCCGGTATGTGCGCCGGAAATATAACCTGATCATTGGCAAACGGATGGCGGAACAAGCCAAAATGGAAGCGGGCTGTGTATATCCCCAGGAGGAAACGCTTACCTGTCGGGTAAAGGGCCGTAATGCGTTGAGCGGTTTGCCCCAGTGGGTGGATATAACCGGGGAAGAAATGCTGGAAGCCCTGTTGGAACCGGCCATGGAAATCGTTCAGGCTGTGCAGAATACGTTGGAATCCACGCCGCCGGAACTGATGAGCGATGTGTACGAAGACGGTATGTACCTGACCGGTGGTTCGGCCCGGCTGCGCGGTTTTGCTACGCTTTTGCGTAAAAAGACCCGTATTCCGGTGATTGAGTCGGAAGAACCGGAAAACTGTGTGGTAACCGGTGCAGGGAAGGCCACGAAGTTTATCGACGATATGGAAAATAAACAGTATGGGATTTTGAACCCGCTGTCGGCCACGTATTAAAAATAAAAGGAAAAGGGAAAGCGGTGTAAAATGGCTTTCCTTTTTTTGGGCGAATATAAAAAGACCCCCGAAACAGAGTTCGGAGGTCTTTTTTATAAAGAAGGATCAAAGAATGATTAGCAAACACCCTGTGCGAGCATAGCATCGGCCACTTTAACGAAACCGGCGATGTTGGCGCCCATGACATAGTTCTTCGGATACCCATATTTTTCCGAAGCTTCGTCGCACATCTTGAAGATGTTTTCCATAATGCTCTGCAGCTTCTGGTCGACTTCTTCAAAGCTCCAGCCCATGCGCATGCTGTTCTGGCTCATTTCCAGAGCAGAAGTAGCTACGCCGCCGGCATTGCTGGCTTTACCCGGAGCAAACAGAACGCCATGTTCCAGCAGATACTCGGTAGCTTCCAGCGTGGTGGGCATGTTGGCGCCTTCGCACACAGCCAGGCAACCATTGGCTACCAGCTGTTTGGCGTCTTCCAGATGCAGTTCGTTCTGCGTAGCGCAAGGGAGAGCCACATCACACTTTACGGACCACACGCCGCGGCCTTCGTGATATTCGGCATTAGGACGATACTTCGTGTATTCGGTCAGGCGCTGACGCTTCACTTCTTTGATTTCTTTGATAGCAGCCAGGTCGATGCCTTCCGAATCATAGATCCAGCCGTTGGAATCCGACATGGTAACAACTTTCATGCCCAGCTGGTTGGCCTTCTGGCAGGCGTAAATGGCTACGTTACCAGCGCCGGAGATGACAGCGGTCTTGCCTTCCAGGGAATAACCATTTTTCTTCATCATGGCGTTGCAGAAGTACAGCAGGCCGTAACCGGTTGCTTCCGTACGCACCAGGGAACCGCCCCAGGTCAGGCCCTTACCGGTCAGCACGCCTTCGTACGCGTCGCGGATGCGCTTATACTGGCCAAACATGTAACCGATCTCACGGCCGCCTACACCAATATCACCAGCGGGAACGTCCGTATCGGGGCCGATGTGACGGTACAGTTCCGTCATAAAGCTCTGGCAGAAAGCCATGACTTCGCGGTCGGATTTACCCTTGGGGTCAAAATCGCTGCCGCCTTTGCCGCCGCCAATGGGCAGGCCGGTCAGGCTGTTTTTCAAAATCTGTTCAAAGCCCAGGAATTTCAAAATCGAGAGGTTTACAGAAGGATGGAAGCGAAGGCCGCCTTTGTAAGGACCGATGGCGGAGTTAAACTGTACGCGGAACCCGCGGTTGACCTGCACTTTACCGTTGTCGTCCACCCACGGTACACGGAACATAATAACGCGTTCCGGTTCCACAAAACGTTCCAACAGAGAAGCATCCTGATACTGGGGGTTCGCTTCAAT
>CAJKJS010000118.1 GCA_905200265.1 uncultured Oscillospiraceae bacterium | reverse complement strand
ATCCGTGGAACATACAACTGTCCCACAGATGCTTTTTCCTAACCATCTGCTGCCGCCTGGGCGGCCCGGCCCCATACCCTTTCGGGTATCGCCTGCTCAGTTTGTACTGTTGATCTCGCATCCCAAAGGATGTAATGCAGTGCAAAGAGTTTTTTAATTGTGAGCTATCCTATGGGAAATGTCAAGATAAAGTTCGCTTTTTTATGGCTCGCCGGATTTTTTCGCTTTTGATACCGTTCGGCGGCCGGGATTTGACAAGCGGCTGTTCCTTCCGTACAATAAAAAGCAAAGGGGGAACCAGTATGACAGACGTAGTGGCAGCATTGATCACAAAAGACGGAAAATTTCTCATCGGCCAGCGCCCGGCCCACAAAGCCCGGGGGCTGTTGTGGGAATTTGTCGGCGGCAAAATCGAACAAGGCGAAAGCCCCCAGCAGGCCCTGTGCCGGGAAGTGCGGGAAGAACTGGGGGTAACCATCCAGGTGGGCGATCTCTTCGACCAGGTCACCCATACGTATGAGGATATCACCGTGCGCCTGACGCTCTATTGGGCCACGATTTCCGAAGGGGAACCGCAAAAGCGGGAGCATGAGGCGCTTTGCTGGGTGACCGCCCGGGACATGGCCCAGTACCCCTTCTGCCCCGCCGACCGGCCCATCTTGGAAAAACTCGCTTCCCTCACGGAGGAAAAGGCGCAATGACGGGGCGGTACCTAGCGTTTGACGTGGAAACGCCCAACCGGTACAATAACCGCATGAGTGCCCTAGCGGTCAGTGTCGTGGAAGGCGGTGTCGTCGCGCCGGTATTTGCGTCGCTGATTGACCCCCAATGCCCGTTCGAACCGTTCCACATGGCGCTCACCGGCATTACCCCCGAAAAAGTGGCGGGGAAACCCACCTTTCCTCAGGTGTGGCAGCAGATCCGCCCCTTGATGGAAAGCGGGCTGTTGGTCGCCCATAATGCACCGTTTGATATGTCGGTGCTGGCTAAATGCCTGAAGGCGTACGGCATTGTTTGGCAGCCGCAGGTTTCCTATGCCTGTACTTGCCAGATCACCCGCCGGCTTCTGCCCCAGCTATCGGACCACAAACTCGATACGTTGTGCCGGTATTGGCAGATCGATCTTGCCCACCACCAGGCGGACAGCGACAGCCGGGCCTGCGGGGAAATTTTGCTGCGGTGCTTACTGGAGGATGCCCCCATCGATTCTTTTATCCGCACCTACGATATGCATCGGGTATGCACGATTCCCCGCCGGAAGGCATAAAAAAACACCCTGACGAACAGGGTGTTTTTCTTTTTTATTTACTGGCCGATTTTGCGGAATTTGTCGTAACGGTCCTGCACCAGGGCGTGGCCGCTCATCCGGGTGAGTTCGCCCAGCGCTTTTTTCAGAGACGCGTCGACATTTTCGAACAGTTCTTCCCGGTTCGACTGGGCGCCGCCCAGCGGTTCGGGGATGACTTCTTCGATCACGCCGAATTCATACAGATCCTGCGCCGTGAGCTTCATGACTTCGCAGGCTTCGGCCCGGCGGGAAGCATCTTTCCACAGGATGCTGGCAAACCCTTCGGGGGACAGCACCGAGTAGATCGCGTTTTCCAGCATGAGGACCCGGTTGGCAACGCCCAGCGCCAAAGCGCCGCCGCTGCTGCCTTCGCCGGTGACTACGGCGATCACCGGCACCTGCAGGCCGCTCATGACCATCAGATTGCGGGCAATGGCTTCGCCCTGGCCGTGTTCTTCGGCTTCCTTGCCCGGATAGGCGCCGGGGGTGTCGATAAACGTGATGATGGGGCGGCCAAATTTTTCGGCCTGTTCCATCATGCGCAGCGCTTTGCGGTAGCCTTCCGGTTCGGGCATCCCGAAGTTATACGCCATGTTTTCTTCCAGCGTGTTGCCCTTGCGGTGACCGATCACCGTCACCGGCATGCCCTGATACATGGCAATACCGCCCAGAATACTGGTGTCGTCACTGTTGGCACGGTCGCCCTTCTGTTCAAAGAAATCGGTGAACAGGGCGTTGATGTATTCGTCAATCTTGGGGCGCTTGGGATGGCGGGCCAAAAAGACTTTATCTTCGGCCGTCAAATTGGTGCAGGTGGCCAATAGCTCTTTGCGGTCGCTTTCCAGCTGGCGGCGGCGCAGACGGGCCGAGGGGCGTTCGTCCCCTTTGAGTTCTTCCATCTGCCGGAGCAGGTCTTCTTCCATTTGCAGGATATCTTTGATCATTTGCGGCGGCCCCCATTCTTTTCATGCAGCCTGAGCAGCTGCGCCAGCGTAGCCCGCATTTCGCTGCGGGGCACGATCTTATCGACGAATCCATGGGTTTGCTGGAATTCGCTGCGCTGGAACCCTTCCGGCAGCTTTTCGCCGATGGTCTGTTCAATCACGCGCGGTCCGGCAAAACCAATCAGTGCTTCCGGTTCCGCCAACATAATATCGCCCAGGGATGCAAAACTGGCGGTAACACCACCGGTGGTGGGATGAGTCAGGTAGCTGATAAACAGTCCGCCCTTGCGGGAGAACACTTCCAGAGCCGCGCTGGTTTTGGCCATCTGCATCAGGCTGAAAATGCCTTCCTGCATACGGGCACCGCCGCTGGCGCTGAAGATGATCAGAGGCAGGCTCTTCTCCGTGGCATATTCAATAGCACGGGTTACTTTTTCACCTACGCCCGTACCCATGCTGCCCATGAGGAACCGGCTATCCAGCACGCACACCACACAGGCATGGCCGTCGATTTTACCGTAAGCGGACACCACCGCTTCATTCAGGCCGGTACGGCGGCGCTGGTTCTGCAATTTCTCCTCATAATCCGGGAAATGCAGTACGTCTTTTGCTTTGATATCTTCATTCAGTTCCCGGAACGTGCCGGAATCCAAAATCATGCTCAGGCGATAATATCCATCGATGGGTTGATGATACCCACAGTTGGGGCACACATACAGACTTTTCAGCCAGTTATTCCGCGTAGCGCGGCGTTCACACTTTTTGCAGGTGATAAACTGCGGCGGCTGCCAAGGACGCTGAGGGGTAATACCCGCTTTGGTTTCCAGCGTTTTATCCTTTTTGCCGAATTTCACGACATCCAGTAATCCTGCCAAAAGATTTCCCTCCCTCTTTTTTTGAAAGCCAAAAACCTTCCTCTTTTTTACGATTTAGTTTCGGAAATGCAAATGTTTTGTAAAGATAATGATATTATTTTTTGCCGCATTCGTCAAGACCTTGACAAACGCGTTTTGCCGTTTTCGCCCGAAAAATGCGCTTTTTCTTGCCGGTAAGGTCCTTTCCGCGCTATAATAAAAAAGCCGGGGAATCCCCGGCTTTTCCTAAAACAGAGAGGAGCTTTTTATGATAGGTACATCCTTTGCCTGTTGTCTTTTGGATTTGCTTTCGAAAAAAGAGGTAAAAGCAAAAAACGCCAGCTACTTTCCCCACCGCCTGACAAAACGGATAACGGTACGCCGGGCAGAGAATCCGGGGCTTTTTGGCGGTTTATTAAAAGACCGACCTCAAATCGCTAAACTGCTTTCGCTTGTCTGCCTGCTGCCGGCTGTCTGTCTGTTGCTGCCCAAAAAGTGGCCATCCGGCGCAGAAAAGAGCCGGGGGACGCGTTTTGCCCATGCACTTTTACTGGGCGGCGCCTTGGGCAATGGCATTGACCGGGTGAAAAACGGTTTTGTGACCGATTTTCTGCACGTCAATGTGCCCGTTTTACGCCGGTTGATTTTTAATATCGCCGATGTGTGTATTTTTTTAGGGGTGCTACTGACAGCCTTGTTTCGCCGTCGGTCATAATCAGGGTGTTTGATGCCGGCGCAGATTGCGGCGGTATTCGTACCGCTTTTCCCCGGCTTCCCAATCCATGCGCTGACGGTGAGTTTCCACCACCAAACCCGGCACTTCCACGGGTTTTTCATTTTCATCCAGCGCTACCATAACCAGGTAGGCTTTGTTAATGCGGGTCTTTTCCCCCGACAGTGATTCTACATACGTTTCTACGCACACTTCCATCGAGGTATGGCCCACGTAGGTAACCCGGCCAATGAGCAAAATCGTATCATTGGGGTGTCCGGCCCCCTCAAACCGCAGGCTATCTACCGCTGCCGTAGTCACGTTACAGCCGCTGTGACGGCGGGCCACCACCGCAGCCACTACGTCGATCCACTGCATAAGCTGGCCGCCGAACAGACGGTTATACCCGTTAATATTGGCCTGAGTCAGGATCTGCACCTGTTCCGTGTAGGAATCGGACATGCGTTTGTTCATGAAAAAGCTCCCTTTCTGCTGCTGATATTACCGGTCGACATCGATAAGCACTTTCATGGTGCTTTCGCGGTTTTCATCAATGTACCGGTAGGCGTCTCCGTACTGTTCAAAGGCAAAATGGCAGCTCATTAAGGGTGCCAGGGCCACTTTGCCCTGCTCTACCAATTCGATGGCCGTAACGTAGTCTTCATGCCGGTACATCATGGTGGTATTTAAATCCAGTTCGTGGTCGTTGAGTACCGCCAAATCCACATGGGCCATACCCGCATACACCGCTACCAGAATGATGGTGCTGCCCTTGCGTGCATTGGCAATGGCTTGCCCCATGGTGATATCATTCCCGGCACAGTCATAAATCACATCCGCTTTATCGGGCCCAAAATACGCAACAAACGCCGCTGCAAAATCTTCCTTTTTCGTATTCACGGTTTTATCAGCGCCGCACTGGGCCGCTTTTTGCAGGCGCGTATCACTGATATCGGTAACCATCACCCGGCGGGCCCCCATAGCTTTGGCCGCCTGGGCGGTAAGAATCCCGATGGGACCGGCCCCCAGCACGCAGATATCCTGGCCCGTAACATCTCCGGCCCGACGCACCGCATGTACGGCTACCGCCAGTGGTTCGATCATAGCGCCTTCGTCATAACTCATGGTATCGGGCAGGGGCGTAATTTTCCCCGCATCCACCGCAAAATACTCGCTGGCCGTACCGGTGGTCTGAAAGCCCATGACTTTTAGGCTTTCGCACAAATTGTATTTGCCGTGGGTACACGGATAGCATGTGCCGCAGGTAACCTGGGGTTCGATGGTGACTTTCTGCCCCACTGAAAGGCCCGTGACTCCTTCTCCCAATGCTTCGATACTGCCGGACACTTCGTGTCCCTGGGTAACCGGGTAAGAAGTAAACGGGTGTTTGCCGTGGTACACATGGATATCACTGCCACACACACCAATACGGTGGATTTTCACCAGCACCTGGCCGGGGCCCGGAGTGGGGGTAGGAACCTGCCGAAATTCAATAACGCCAGGCGCCGTCATTACTTGTTGTTTCATGGTTTCTTTCATAAAAATGTCTCCCTTCTTCCTGAAAACAGAGGGAATTTCTCTGTTTTTCTGTTACTTTTATTATATCGGGGCCTTTGGTTCCCTGCAAGGGATTTTTGCCGAAATT
>CAJKJS010000117.1 GCA_905200265.1 uncultured Oscillospiraceae bacterium | reverse complement strand
ATTATCTGGATTGTTCCATTCAGTAAGTACCGGAAAATCATACGGGCGCACGTTTTTACGTGCGCCCGTTTTCCCTTTTAGGAGGAATGTTCGATGCATCTGCGCCCCTTTATCCCCGGTGACGCCGCCACCTGCGCCCAGCTTTTCTATGAAGCCGTCCACCAGATCGACCCTACCCTGTATCCCCCGAACCAGCAACAGGCCTGGGCCCCAGCCGTACCCGATGCCACCGCATGGCAGCAACGCTACACCGGACACCCGGTGTTGGTGGCCGAAGAGAAAGGCCATGTCATCGGGTTCGGCGATATCTACCCCGACGGCCTACTTGATATGCTGTATGTCCACCCAAAATGGCAGGGCCGTGGTGTGGGAAAAGCTCTGATTCAGGCACTGGAACAATCTGTTGCACCGGAACGATACCAGGTATTCGCCTCCCGGGCAGCCCGGCCACTGTTCGAAGCGCTGGGTTATACGGTGGTAAAAGAAGAACACCCGGTGCGAAATGGTATACAACTTGTGAATTACCGCATGGAAAAAGCGCGGTAACGGATCAGCTTTTGTCGCGGCTTTGACTGAGCAGCGCCGCCAATAGGCCGAAAAAGACGGCGGCCCCCACCCCGGCGGCACAGGCCGTACCTCCCCCAGCGAACACGCCAAAAAAGCCATCGGCAGCCACTGCCTCTTCCACGCCTTTCGCCAGGGTATAGCCAAAACCACACAGTGGCACCGTCGCCCCGCAGCCGGCCAGCTCCACTAGCGGGTCATACAGCCCCAGCGCCGTCAAAAGTACCCCCGCCGTGACATACCCTGTCAAAATTCTGGCCGGGGTCAGACTGGTGCGGTCAATCAAAATCTGTCCCACCCCGCACAGGGCTCCGCCCACCAGAAATGCCATGAGATATTGCATACAAAAGGCTCCCTTTTTTGTAAGATTCCTTCTTAGGATTCCGAAAAAAGAGAGCCTTTATGCGTATTTTCGTTATACGAAATGATACGAACCCGCTTTTAGTATGGCCGATACGCCGTTTTCTTCCTGTCGGGCCTGCAGGTTTGCTTCCGTGACCGGGATTCCGTTCACCGTCAGGGCCGAAAGGTCTGCACCGGGCAGGAACAAATCCGCCTGGGCACCAAAGGGCACCGTGAAATCGTACGAAAATCCGGTCTCTTCTGCTTGCCAACCGCTTTCATACCAACCGGCTGCGGTATTCACCCGGGCTCTGGCATGTTGCATGCGGCGGTCAGGTTGAGGATACAGTTGAACATGAGTAAAGCCAGGGCCTTTTTCGCTGGGCCGCAGGCCGCACATATGGCGGTACATCCATTCCACAATAGAGCCATAGGCGTAGTGGTTCATGGAGTTCATGCCCGTTCCACTGATGGTACCGTCGGGCAATACCGAGTTCCACCTTTCCCAAATGGTGGTGGCTCCCAGGTTCACTTCATACAACCAGCCCGGGGCCTTTTCATCCAGCAGCAGTGTGTACGCCGCTTCATTTTCCCCATTTTCGGACAGGGCGCGGCACAGGTACGGCGTGCCCAAAAAGCCGGTTTTCAGCTTCATGTTGTTTTCTTTCAGTTTTTCCATCAGGCGGGCCGTGGTCTTTTGCCGGAATTCGGGCGGGCAAATGCCAAAGAACAGCGATAGCACCAGTCCCGTCTGGGTATCGGCGGCCAGGCGTCCGCCGGGGGTGTAGTATTCCCGACGAATGGCCGACAAGATCTCCCCGGCTCGGGCCGTATAGCGTTCTTTGTCTTCCGTCAACCCCAGCACATCCGCCGCTTTGGCTGTCAGGGTGGTGGAATAGAAGTAATACACCGAACACAAAAATGTCATGTCTGTGCCACCCATGACGGCTTCCGGATCAAAGCCTGACTGGGGCCCATCCAGCGCCAGCCAGTCGCCAAAGTGGAATTTTACGGCCTGCCACAGCCGGGTGTTGCCAGTGGATTTGTCTTCGTTGTACACCCAGTCGGCCCACGCCTTCATGCCCGGGTACGCCCGGCGTAACGCTTCCTTCCCGCCGTTATACAGGAACCGCATCCACGGCACCACGGTGCCTGCATCGGCCCAGCCGCAGGCGCCTTCCTGCCCACTGCCTCCATCGTCAAATTGCAGCTGAATCACGGGTGCTACAAACGGTACCGCGCCGCGGCGCACCCGCTGTTCCTCCCGCAAATCGCGGCAGTATTTATCATACAGCGGTGCACAATCCATGTTAAAGCACGCGGTGGAAATAAACACCTGGGCGTCCCCCGTCCAGCCCATGCGTTCGTCCCGCTGGGGGCAATCGGTGGGCACATCCAGGAAATTGTCCCGCTGGCTCCACAGCGCGTTTTCGAACAGGCGGTTGACTTTGTCGTTGCCTGTTTCCAGCCAGCCCGTACGAGGCAGATCCGTGTACAGGGATACGCCTTCAAACGCCGCGGGGTCCACCTCTCCCGGCCAACCGGTTACGTTGATATACCGGTACCCATAAAATGTGAACAGCGGTTCTACCACCGCCGGGCGCCCGGCGGATATAAAGCGGTATTCCGCTAACGCACTGCGCAGGTTATCCCGGTAGAAACAACCGTCCTGCAGCAGTTCGCCCACCTGCAGGCGAATTTTCGTGCCCGCGGGTAAATCCGCCTGAAAGCGGAAGGACCCGGTGATATTCTGTCCCATATCCAGCACCGTTTCGCCCCGAGGCGTGCGAATCAGGGTGGGATGCAGCGTGTGCTTTTCCACGACCGGTACGCTCATGCGGGCCGTTAGCTGGCCAATGGCGGGCTGGCCCACGGTGACCGGCGCGTACTGGAAGGCCGTGTCCCCCTCCGGTTCAGCCCAGTGGGGAATTTCCCGGCCCTGTTCGTACCGTTCCCCGTCGTAAATGCTGGAAAACGTCACCGGCGAAGGCGCGCACTGCCAGCTTTCGTCGGTACCCAGTACCACTTCGCTGCCGTCTTCACACTGTACGCGCATTTCCCCTAAAAACCAGAACCGATCGGCAAACATGTCAATCGGCGCGCCACGGTCGCCAGTTTCAAAATTCCCGGCTTTTCCGTCAAAGCCAAAGCGTCCCCGGGCCCAACCGTTGCCCAACATAACCCCCAGGGTGTTGGCCCCTTCGTGCAAAAGGGAGGTGATGTCATACGTCTGGTACTGAATCCATTTGTCATACGCCGTACAGCCCGGTGCCATGGCTTCCCCGCTGCCCTTTTGCCCGTTCACCCAGAACTGGTACACCCCCAGGCCCGTCGCATACAGCCGGGCGCTTTTCGGGGCCGACGGCAACGTAAACGTGCGGCGCAAAAGCGGGTGCACGTCTTTTTCCAGTGTGGGAGTAATAAAGTGCCCGGCAAACGGTTCGTCCATTTTGCCGGTTTCAAACCACGCAGGGGTGCTCACGGCCTCTTCGCCCGCGTCGGAACGCACCCACACCCGCCACCAGTACCGGGTGCGGGGCGAAAGCGTAAGGAGCAGCGGGAAATCAACGGCCTGCACATCCTCGCCGGATTTTTCGCCGGAATCATAGCATACCTTCGTAAACGCTTCGTCCAGCGCCACCATAACCCGTACTTTTTCGGCCCGCTTGCCCGCGCTGCCTACCACTTTCCACGAAAGGGACGGTTCCGTAAGCAAAAAGCCAAGGGGATTTTTGATTCGG
This sequence comes from uncultured Oscillospiraceae bacterium, assembly GCA_905200265.1. Taxonomy (GTDB): domain Bacteria; phylum Bacillota; class Clostridia; order Oscillospirales; family Acutalibacteraceae; genus Heritagella. Next base: position 1,814 of record CAJKJS010000117.1, on the reverse strand, counting down.
TTTACTTTACACTCAATGATATTCATCGTTTCTGCCTCCCTGCCGGCGCTCGATCCATGTGATGCGCCATCCCCGCCGGGCGGGGCCTTTTTTCTTTCATTATAGCGCCGGGAAACCGAAAAGAAAAGGACAGGATTTGCGAAAAAAAGCGTCCTTATTTTTCCCGTATGCTCCCCCCGGTACCCGGCAACGTCGAAAATTGCGCCGCAATTTGTGTGAAAAACCTTGCCAATACCGCAAAAAATGGTATAATAAAACTTGTACGGCATAGGCCAATCGCATCAAAAAACCGAAAGGAGTACCAATATGAATTATTCCGCTAAAGTGGAAAACATGTGTACGGTAACCAAGGGCCCGCACCACGGCCCCGCCCCGATCCCGGAAGAAGGCAAATGGATTCAGTCCTATGAAATTAAGGACATTTCCGGCCTGTCCCACGGTGTCGGCTGGTGTGCTCCTCAGCAGGGCGCTTGCAAGCTGACCCTGAACGTAAAAGAAGGTATTGTGCAGGAAGCGCTGGTAGAAACCCTGGGCTGCTCCGGCATGACCCATTCCGCTGCTATGGCCGCGGAAATCCTGCCCGGCAAAACGCTGCTGGAATGCCTGAACACCGACCTGGTGTGCGACGCCATCAACGTTGCCATGCGTGAAATCTTCAAGCAGCTGGCCTATGGCCGCAGCCAGACGGCTTTCTCCGAAGACGGGCTGCCCATCGGCTCCGGTCTGGACGACCTGGGCAAGGGCCTGCGTTCGCAGGTCGGCACCATGTACAGCACGGGCCTCAAGGGCGTGCGCTATATGGAAATGGCCGAAGGCTATGTTCTGAAGATGGCTCTGGATGAAAACGACGAAGTGTGCGGCTATCAGTTTGTAAAGCTGGGCAAGATGCTGGAAGACATCCGTCACGGTGTTTCTCCCGACGAAGCATACAAGAAGAACATCGGTCAGTATGGCCGCTTCGATAATGCTGCCAAGTATATCGATCCCCGCGAAGACTAAGAAAAAGACCATCTGAAGGAGGACAAATAGAAATGGCGAATGAAGTCATGTTTGAAGGCAAAGAGAGAAGAATGCCTAAAATCGAGAAGTGTCTTGCCGAGTATGGCCTTGCCAGTCTCGAAGAGGCGCGCGACCTTTGCGTAAGCAAGGGTTTCAACCCCTATGATATCGTCAAGGGCGTACAGCCCATCGCTTTTGAAAACGCCGGCTGGGCCTACACTCTGGGCTGCGCCGTAGCGCTGAAAAAAGGCGTAAAGAGCGCTTCCGAAGCTGCCGAAGCTATCGGCATCGGTCTGGAAGCTTTCTGCGTACCCGGCTCTGTAGCCGAACAGCGTAAAGTAGGTCTGGGCCACGGCAACCTGGGCGCCATGCTGCTGCGTGACGAAACCAAGTGCTTTGCGTTCCTGGCTGGTCACGAATCCTTTGCGGCCGCTGAAGGCGCCATCGGTATTGCCCGTACGGCTAACCGCGCCCGTAAAGAACCGCTGCGCATCATCCTCAACGGTCTGGGCAAAGATGCTGCTTATATCATCTCCCGGATCAACGGCTTCACCTATGTGAAGACGGAATACAACTTCTTCAACGGCGAACTGAAAGTTGTTGAAGAACGTCCCTTCTCCGACGGCGAACGCGCGGCTGTTAAATGCTATGGTGCCAACGACGTTCTGGAAGGCGTAGCGATCATGCAGCATGAAGGCGTGGACGTGTCCATCACCGGTAACTCCACCAACCCCACCCGCTTCCAGCACCTGGTAGCCGGTACCTACAAGAAGTGGGCCATTGAGAATGGCAAGAAGTACTTCTCCGTCGCTTCC
>CAJKJS010000116.1 GCA_905200265.1 uncultured Oscillospiraceae bacterium | reverse complement strand
CAGCCAGTAGCCTGCGGCAAAGGTGGGGATGTGGGCCTGATACACCCGGCTGATAGGGAAGGAGGCCACAATGTTTTTGTGGGTCCGCTGGCAGGCGGCCGCGTCCTCGGGATAAAACGGGCTTTCGTGCTGGTTGATCAAAATCCCGTCTTCCCGCAGCGCTTTGCTGCAATTGCCGTAAAATTCCAGGGTGAACAGCCCTTCCCCGGGCCCGAACGGGTCGGTGGAATCCACAATAATCAAATCATAGGCGTTTTCACAGGAGCGGATGAACCGCAGCCCGTCTTCATAGTGGATGGTCAGCCGCTCGTCATTTAACCGGCACGACGTTTTAGGCAGGTATTTTTTGCACACTTCCACCACCAGCGGGTCGATTTCCACCATGTCGATATGCTCAATGTCCGGATACTGCGCCAGTTCCCGGATCACGCCGCCGTCTCCGGCGCCGATCACCAGCACGTCCCGCACACGGGGATGTACGGCCATGGGCACATGGGTGATCATTTCGTGGTAGATAAATTCGTCCTTTTCGGTGAGCATCATATAGCCGTCCAGGGTGAGGAACCGGCCAAATTCCGGGGAATCGAACACGTCGATCCGCTGAAATTCACTTTTGCCGCTGTACAGCTGCCGGTCCACCCGAATCGACAGTTTTACATTGGGGGTATGGGCTTCGGAAAACCAAAAATCCAACGGTTAATAACCTCCTTTCAACACGTTCAGGCGGGTGATGTCCGGGTCTTCCGGCCCGGTCATGCTGCAGCCTTTTTCTTTGGCATATTCAATATAGGACAAAATATCCTGGGTAATCTGTTCGCCCGGCGCCAAAATCGGGATGCCGGGGGGATAGCACATGACAAATTCGCTGCAAATGCGCCCCACGGTTTCTTTTAGCGGCAGCGACTCTTTGTCGGCGTAAAAAGCCTTTTGCGGGGATACCAGCACCCGGGGTTCGATATATTCCTGGCGCATGAGCCCCGTGCGGCTTTTGCCAAACCGGCGGCGGATTTCCGAAAGCGCGCTGACGAGCCGTTCGATATCCCGCAGCCGGTCCCCGATGGACAGGTACGCGAGGATATTCCCCAAATCGCCAAATTCGATTTGGATGTCGTATTCGTCCCGCAGTAAGTCGTATACTTCAATGCCTGCAAGCCCTACGGGCAGCGTGTGCACCGAGAGTTTTGTGGTATCAAAGTCGAAAATGCTGTCGCCGTTGACAAGTTCCCGGGAAAAAGCGTAGTATCCGCCGATGCGGTTGATTTCTTCTCTGGCGTATTCCGCCATGGAAACCACCTGGGCAAAGGCTTCTTTACCCCGCAAAGCTAAATTCCGCCGGGAAATATCCAAACTCGACAGCAACAGGTACGAACCGCTGGTGGTTTGGGTCAGGTTGATGATCTGACGGATGTACCCTTCCGACATAGCCGGCCCCGCCAGCAAAAGGGAACTCTGGGTCAGGCTACCGCCGGATTTATGCATAGACACAGCGGCCATATCCGCTCCCGCCGCCATGGCGGAAACGGGCAGGTTTTCGCCAAAATAGAAGTGGGTGCCGTGGGCTTCGTCGGCCAGGCACCGCATACCCGCCTGATGGGTCAGCTTTACAATGGAGCGAATGTCGGAACAGATCCCGTAATAGGTGGGATTGTTGACCAGCACCGCTTTGGCGTCGGGGTGGCTTTGGATGGCCCGTTTTACATCCTCCAGGCGCATGCCCAGCGGAATACCCAGTTCTTCGTCACAGGCCGGGTCCACATACACCGGCACGGCGCCGCACAGCACCATGGCGCCCATGACGCTGCGGTGCACGTTGCGGGGCAGGATGATCTTATCGCCGCGCTTGGCTACCGTGAGAATCATGGCCTGTACGGCAGAGGTAGTGCCGCCCACCATCAAAAAAGCATGGGCGGCACCAAAAGCTTCGGCAGCCAGTTCTTCCGCTTCGCGGATGACCGACACCGGGTGACACAGATTATCCAGCGGTTTCATGGAGTTGACGTCCATGCTCACGCATTTTTCCCCCAACAGGGCCGTCAGTTCCCGGTTGCCCCGGCCCCGCTTGTGTCCCGGTACGTCAAAGGGGACGACCCGCCGCTTTTCGAAGGCCTGCAGCGCTTCGAAAATGGGCGCTCTTTCCTGAGACAGCATGCAAATTCCCCCTTCTTACTCAAACACGTTGCGTCCGCTGAAAATTTCGATCATTTCCCGGCGCAGGTTTTCCATGATCTCCAGCCGGCGGCGGGGCGGCAGCTCGTAGACGTCGGTATTAAACAGATAGTTCTGCAGATCAATATCTTTAATCATCATTTTGGTGTGGAACAAATTGGCTTCGTACACATTGATATCCACCGTATCGTACCGCCGCAGGGTATTGGGATCGATATAATCCTGAATGGACGTGACCGGGTGGTCGAGGAACAGCTTTTTGCCGTTTACGTCTCTCGTAAAGCCACGCACGCGGTAATCCATGGTGATAATATCGGAATCAAACGAGCCGATCAGATAATCCAGGGTGGAAAGGGGCGTAATTTCGCCGCAGGTCGCTACGTCGATATCCACCCGGAAAGTGGCCAGACACGTTTCCGGGTGATATTCCGGGTACGTGTGCACCGTCACATGGCTTTTATCCAGGTGTGCCAGCTGGGTTTCTCCCGCCGGGATCATGGACCCTTCGGCAATCAAAATGGTAACGGAAGCCCCCTGGGGATCGTAATCCTGCCGGGCGATATTGAGAATTTTGGCCCCGATCATATCGGTCAGGGTGGTGAGGATCTTTGTCAGCCGTTCGGAATTATACTGTTCATCGATATACGCGATATAATCCCGCTGCTCCCGCGCTGTTTTGGCGTAGCATACATCGTAAATATTAAAACTCAGGGCTTTTGTCAGGTTGTTGAACCCGTAGAGCTTATATTTTTCCTGCATTTTCACACACGTTCCCTCCTGCGGCCGAAAAAAAGAGCAATACGCTTGAAACAGCGCATTGCTCTTTTGCTTCTTTGTCCAGGTGACAGACGGGGACCATTTCCACCGCGCAGACTACGATTCACAAAGTAGCCTGTTGGGGGGCAGCCCGTGCCATTCAGAGCTCCGTTAAGCAAATACTCACTGTTCCTACTCTTATTGACCGTTTTACAAGTTGATGTACCCACGTTTGGGTACCGGTTATAAAGTAACCAACTCATAAAATTGAGCTTTTAACTCAATCAATAAGGACAGGCGCTATACGCCGTCCTGCGGCAGTTGACCCGGCTGTCCGTATGGCCTTCGGCCCCGCCGTGCGGGGTGGTCAGAGAAAATATTTGCATGGATACTCTGCTCAAAAACTCATATCACATGACAGAATCAGTATAACGGGAAAAGCTTTCTTTGTCAAGATTTGCGGAAAAAAACCGCGGGCTCATTTTTCCCCGGCCGGGGCGGCCAGGCAAGGACTTTCGTCGCTTTGTACGGCAGCGGTAAAGAAAGCAAAATCGGCCGTGTGTTCGTGCTTCATGCTGTCAATGCACAACAGTCCCGCCATGGTCCCGGTGAATTCGCCGTATTTGCAGTATTCATCGGAAAACCGGGTGGTGTCAAACACGGGCCCAATGGGCGTGAACGTTTCGCCGTCGTACCCATAGGAAAAACGGCTTTGCCGCCCGTCGATGGTCAGTTTCAGATAAACCGGCTTATCTTCGGCCAAGGTGCGGCAGGCGGGGAATTCGTCCTTTTCCCCGTTTTCCAGCCGGATGAGCCCCAGTGCGCTGTGATGCAGCGTGTCGCTGTAGTATTTCCGAAGGAAAATGGAGTTCATGTTGTCGTAATACAGAATCAGCCCGGCGCTGTGCTGGTAAATTTCCGGCGTAAAGTCCAGGCACGTGGTAAATTCCATGTGCACGCTGGTCACTTTTCTGGCCAGCAAGCTCACTTTGTGTAAAGAAGCCTGGGATTCCTGCCCCCGCAGCCGCACCCAGCCCGGCCGTGCCGTTACATCGGCAAAGCGCTGGGGCATGATGCGCGGGGCGTAGTAATACGGCAGCAGGGTGGGGGCGTCAAAATCATCGTGTTCCGGCAAAAGGGGCAAGGGGCAATCCGGCAGTTTGCTTTCCGGCACGTCCACTTGGGCGAGCCGTCCGCCGTCCGCCATGCGCAGCCAGCCGTCATCGGTCCACTGCATTTTTTGAATAGACGTTTCCCGTCCCAGGGTGCACCGCAGTTCGGGAATAAACGGCCGGGCACACAGGTGCACGAGATACGTTTCGCCGGTGGGCAAATCCACATAACTGCCATGGCCCGATTTCTGCAAAAGGGAATCGGGGTTAAAGTACTTCGGTTTCAAATGATCCGGGTCGTCCCGTTCGTACGAAACCCCCGGTGCGCTGGTGACAATGGGGTTTTGCGGGTCGCCTTCATACGGGCCCCATACGTTTTTCGCCCGACCCATGGTCACACAGTGGTTATACCCGGTGCCGCCTTCCGCGCACATCAGGTAGTAATAGCCGCCGCGTTTGGTCAGGTGAGGCGCTTCAATGCAGCCGCGGTCGGTGCCCCCACGCCAAATGCGTTTGGGGTATCCGATGATCTTTTGCGCTGCGGGGTCATATTCGCACAGACAAATAACCCCCGGCTGTTCGTATCCCGAACGGGTTTCCCATTCCAGCGAAACGATGTACTTGCGCCCGTCATCATCGTGAAGAATCGAAGCGTCAAATCCCGCCGAATGCAGGTACACCGGTTCGCTCCACGGGCCGGTGATCGACGGGGCGCTGATGAGATAGTTGTCCACATCAAAATAGCGGGCGTTCATGGAATTCATCACGCCGTACACCACATAAAACCGGTCTTCCTGCTCGTTATACGTCAGGCACGGCGCCCAGATGGCCTTAGCACTGGGTAGGTTTTTTAAATTGACCTTTTCATCATCGGTGAGCACATGGGTGAAAAGCTCCCAGTGTTTCAGGTCTTTGGAATGGTAAATCGGAATACCCGGGAACCATTCGAAGGTGGAAACGGCTACATAGTAGTCGTCCCCTTTGCGGCAAATGCACGGGTCGGGGTTAAAGCCCGGCAAAATGGGATTGTGAATCATCGAAAAACGCTCCTTTCCTCATAGAAAAAATAAGATGGTTTAGGGGATAAGTTCCGTGTCTAAAAATACCCGCGATCCGGTGGCGCCTTTTTGCCCCTGGTATTTCCCGGCGTAGGGGTGCAAAGCCGCTTGGTCCATCCGGGCAAAAACTAATTGGCCAATCCGGCGCCCGGCTCGCAGTTCGATGGCGCAGCGGTTGGCATTATACAGTTCCAGCGTGATTTCCCCCCGGAATCCCGGGTCCACCCAGCCGGCATTTTGAATGAACAGCCCCATGCGCCCCAGGGAGCTTCTCCCTTCCACAAACGCGGTTAAATCGTCGGGCAGGGCGATGGTCTCCATGGTGGTGGCCAGCACAAACTGGTTGGGCAGCAGCATATAGGTATCGCTTTGGATGGTTTTATAGCGAATTTCTTTGTCCATGG
>CAJKJS010000115.1 GCA_905200265.1 uncultured Oscillospiraceae bacterium | reverse complement strand
TTTGATAAGCCTCCCGCAGCCTTTCGGGGCTCAGTTCCCCATCCGACAGGGTACTGTGACTGTGTAGGTTCGCTTTAAAAAACGGCCCCTTTGGCAATAGATCCACTCGTTTCATACATACTGTCTCCTTCCCTATTCTGGCCGGGGCTTTTCCTGAAGTTTCCCCGGCCTTTTCGGTTTTTCTATACAAATATTACAGCATACCAGGGCGAAAAAAGCAAGGTTTTTTGCCTGTTTCTCTCTTGCCAAAGAAGAGGGCCTTCCTGTATAATTAAAACATATTTTTCACTCTTGAAAAACCGGAGGTCGCACGGTTTATGGAACTGATGGATGTCCCTTTTATCCTGTTACTGGATGCTTCGGCCCCCGCAAGAACTCAGTTGGCCCTCCAATTGCCCCCTTGCCGGGTTCTTCACGCCGAAAACTGCGAAGAAGCCTTAACTTTTTTACATACATGTCCTGTTTCCCTGGTTCTGGCGGATTTTACGCGCCCCGCTTCCCAGGGACCGCAACTGTTGGCCCGCATGCAGCTGGAACCGACCCTGTCGGCCATTCCGGCGCTGGCACTGGTTAGTTTGGAGAACGAAACCGCCGTGGAACAGGCCTATGCCTGCGGCGCGTTTGACACCGTAGCGGTGCCGGTTCTTTCTGCGGTCATCTATCGCCGGGTGCTCAATATTTTGCGTGCCCTGCCTCTGTGCCGTCCCACGGCGCAAGGGTCGCTGTATGCGTCTGGCCTGTTGGGGCAGGCCGCCATGTTCCTGCGCGAAAACCAACAAAAAGCCCGAACATGTGCCTGTACCCCGCACCCGTTTACTCTGTCCCAGCTCAGCACGCTCACTTCGCTGTTTCAGGCGGTGCGGCTGATTGTACCCGGTACCCGTCATGTGTACACGGTTACACACGATGGTCATATGCAGCCGGAAGAAAAGCCGTGCTTCTCTTTTTGGAACCGCAGTGCTCCGTGCGACAATTGCCTGTGCGACCGCAGCCCCCAGGGTTCTTCGGGAAAATTTGAATATGTCCGGGAACAGTTTTATCATGCACTGTCCTGTCCCGTGGTGGTGGATGGACGTTCCTACACGTTGGAGCTCATCTTATCTGTACCGGAAAGCATGCTGCTGGATTTATACAGCGACGCCGACTTAAACCGGGTGGTAGAAGAGTACAACCAAAAACTATATATCGATTCCCTCACCGGCGTGTACAACCGCCGGTACTACGACGAACGAGCCCCCTTCCTCGGCCCACATGACGGGCTGGCCATGTTGGATTTGGATAACTTTAAAATGGTCAACGACCGCTTTGGCCACGAAGCCGGAGACCGGGCTTTGCAGGCTGTGGCCGGTACACTGCTTGCCTGTGTACGCAAAACCGATGCGGTAATCCGCTATGGCGGAGATGAATTCGTGATTATATTCCGCGATATCCCGCCTGATGTTTTTTCCTCTAAATTGGAAACCATCCGGGAATGTTCCTATAAAACCGCCCTGGGATTGCCCGGCGGGCTTCATCTGACAGTAAGCGTGGGCGGTGTGATGGGCCCGGGACCCACGGCTTCCTTGGTACGCCGGGCCGATGCCCTTATGTACCGCGCCAAAAAAACCCGCAACCGTGTGGTGGTGGATTCCTCTCCCTCCCACTGTTCATCCCAACAAACGGAATAGAAAAAAGTAAACCAGCCGTGTTCCGGCCTTTTCGGGCCCACGGCTGGTTTTTTCTTTTTCTTTTTCTTTTTCTTTTTCTTTTTCTGTTTGTTGGGGCAAAATGTCCCCGTTTTGTTCTTCATGCCCGCATACACCGGTAAAGCAAAAAAGAATCGGGCCGTTGGCAGAGTGGCTCTCGTATGTGGCCATGTCATGCAGTTTTCGGTGCTATTCGACGTTCTCTTCTACCCCTTGGGGTTATTTTCACCACACTTGCCACTGGTTACAAAACGCATACAGGTAAAAAAGCCCGCACACAGTGCACAGCCCGTATATAACCCACCTGCGCTTTTTGGTTCCGGTCAGGGTAGCCAGTCCCCGGTGGATGGGCAACAGCACCAGCAGATACCGCGGCCCACTAAGCAGCCAAGTGGCCCCCATGGCCACAGCATAATAACTGAGGAACCACGCCGTGTCGCTCGCGCGCTGGCGCCGGGCCGTGAGAGCCATTACCAAAAGTGCCGCACCGCCATAGAGCAAATTGGGCAGCCACAATCCCAACACGTCAGTTACGCTGGCGGATGATAATAACTGCTGCATTTGAGTGCCGGCGGTAGCGAAAAACCACCCGGGCTCTTGATACCAGTGTTCCCGCTGGTACGTAAGGAACGTAAACGCGTCCCCTGTCACAAAGAAATTTAGCAGTAAATACCCCAAGAATCCTGCGGGGATCAGCAAAAGCAAAGCGAGTGCCCGTTCCCGTCGCCGGGGCAGCGCCATCCATTCGAAAAAAAGCGGTATGAGTAGCAGCAGCCCCACACTGCGGGTCAGCGCCGCCATACCCCCTAATAGTCCAGCCAGTAGCCACCGGCCGGTGCGGGCAGCGTAGTAACTACCCACGGTTAACAGTAAAAAGAAACTCTCGCTCATGGGTGCCGCAAAAAAGAACGACCCTGGCAGCAGGCCCAAAACCGATACCGCCCGCACGGCTTCCCTGTGGGGCGCATCCAGCCGCACCAGCCGATACAAGAGACACCCCGCTCCCGCAAAGCTCAGTGCCGATACGAGAAAGCCTGCAAGCAGCAGCTGCCCGCCCAGTAAAATACTTACAAGGCGCACCGCCATAGGATACCCGGGGAAAAACACCAGCTGCACCATGCGGTCGTAGTCGCCTTGTGTAATGTACCCATCCCGGGCAATATCCAGGTAGTGGCGTCCATCCAGGGACGTCCAGAAGGAAAAACTGTCAACAAAGCTCTGGGTATTTCCTTCCCATCGCCGTATGAGATACACAAGTCCCCATATCGCCACACAAAAAAGCAGGAGCAAAATGAACAGCCGCCATAAAAATCCCCGTGGCGCTTTTTCAGGTTCAGACGGTACCGCTCGTTCTCGCCAGGCGCGCACCCAACCAGGCACTGCCTGCACTCCCACGGCAGCAAAGAGCGCGGCGCTGCCTCCTGCCGCCAGCAGCACCGGCAGTCGAAGGCTTTCCGCCTGCTGCCACACCCAAACGGTGAACGCTATCAGTAGGGTACACAGTCCGAAAGCTCGCAGTCCTAACGTCCACCAATAGGAGACATCGCATACACCTTCCGGCTTTTTACATAAAACAGGCGGTTTTCTCATTCCGTTTCTCCTTCTTGCCTTGTCAGCCGGGCAGTAACATCAGCAGCGTACCCGCCGTCAAAATCAGCAGCCCCAACGCGGCCCGGCGGGAAAGGGATTCGTGCAAAACCCAAACCGAAAACGCCACGGTGATGAGCAAACTCAGTTTATCAAGGGGCACCACCACACTGGCAGATCCCAATTTCAGCGCCTTAAAATAACACAGCCACGAGGCTCCGGTGGACACGCCCGAAAGCAGAATAAACATCATGTCCCGCCGGGGCACTTTTAGGCTTTCTTTCCCTTTGCCGCTTATCAGCACCATGCCCCACGCCATAATAAGGACCACCCCGGTGCGCAGCGCCGTACCCAAATTCGATTCCACACCCTGCATCCCGGCTTTGCCCAGCAGCGCTGTCAAACTGGCAAACACCGCCGATCCCATGGCAAAGAAAAACCACCCGTGGCCTCTTTTCTCTTGGGCGGATAACGTCACCGGCTTTTTTTCCAGCATCAAAAACGTGCCCACCGCGATCGCGATAACACCCACGGCCTGCCACAAACCAATGGGTTCCCCAAACACCACAAACGACAGCAAAATAGTCAAAATCGTGCTGGTTTTGTCTACTGGCGTCACCTGATTGACATTTCCAAGCTGCAACGCCTTAAAATAGCACAGCCACGACGCTCCGGTGGATACACCCGACACAAACAAAAAGCCCCAGGTTTTGGGGCTCAGCCCGGTTACCTGCCCGGCGGACCCCGTCAGCCCTACGATGACCCATGCCATCAGGAGTACCATCCCAGTGCGCCACGCTGTGGCCACTGTGGAATCGGTATGGCGGATGCCGCATTTAGCCAGAACCGCCGTCACCCCGGCAAACAGAGCCGACCCGCACGCTAGGAAAATCCACATAAAAAACGACGCCTTCTTTTTTCGTAATTTATACGCCGCCCTGCCCGCGGTACGCCCGCGGCGTGCAGCCAAAGATCTGTTTAAATTTGCCCGCAAAGTACGAAGCATCCGAAAAACCGCACAGCCGTGCCACCTCCGACACCGTCAGTTCGCTCAGCCGCAATAGGGTTTTGGCCCGTTCCATGCGCAAAAACAACAGCCGCTCCCCCGGGGTCTGACCGCAATACGCTTTAAAACAGCGGTGAAAATACCCCCGGCTCAATCCCGTGGCGGCAATCAGGTCCGATAGCTGCATGTCTTCCGTAAAATGTTCGTCGATGTACATGAGCACTTTCTGCACCTGGGGGTTCCCCGCTCCGGGACGGCTGCGCCTGGCTTCTTCGGCAATATCCGCCAGCAAATACTGCACCACTGCCCCGGCCCGGGCTCTGGCTCCCGGCACCGGAGCCGGGCCGTACCGTTCCAGTTCCCGGCACCAGGCAATCAGCCGGTCACCGTGGGGATAAGCCAGGCGCTGGGGCAGCATGTCCAGCATGGGACACTGGTACCGGGACTGGGCATGCAGCGCGTCGCCAAACAAATAGCCCTCCGGCCAATGCCGTTGTCCCAAAAGATCCACGCACAGCACATAACATTCGTATGGCGGCACTCCCTGTACCCGCTGCCCCGGGCGGCGCACCGAGATATCCCCCGCCGCAAAGGGCGTATAGTGCCCGTCGATGATCACGCCGCCTTCGCTGCGCACATAGTATTCAATTTCGTAATCGTAACACACGCGGGGGGTAAACCGTGCCGGCGTACTGCCATCCCCCCAAAACCCATCAAAGTGCCCGCACCGAAGCAAACTGGGGTGAATGTCTTTTTCTTCAATCTGCACACCGCTTCCCCCCTTTTCTTAAATATAGGTTACTTTTGTCGGGTTGTAAAGACAAAATTGCTGGAACTTTTGGGTTTTGGGCAGTATGATAAGGGTACTTTCACAAGGAAAGGCAGGCACACGATATGAAAGAACTTACCACCCATGAGCGCATGGAGCTCATTTTCCGGCACGAAGAACCCGACCGTATCCCGTTCTGGGATTCCCCGTGGAACGGCACCATGTCCCGCTGGCGGCGGGAAGGGCTGCCCGCATGGGCCAATGCCGACAATTATTTTGATTGCTTTGGCCTGGACAAAATCGCCCGGTTCATGCCCGATAACTCCCCCCGGTTCGAGGAAAAAGAACTGTCTCGTACGGAACACGAACGGGTATATACCACCCGGTGGGGCGCCACACAGAAGGAGCTCATTGGCGAAGACACCACCCCGGAATTTTTGAAATTTACCATCACGGACCCGGATTCCTGGCAAAAAGCCAAAGAGCGCATGGTTCCCACCAAGG
>CAJKJS010000114.1 GCA_905200265.1 uncultured Oscillospiraceae bacterium | reverse complement strand
AGCCTTTTGGCTGCCGCTCGTTTTATCCTTCGTAGGCGTCGTCTTCCATTTGAATGGTCGCTTGCTGAATACTATTCATCGAGGTGGCTGTTACTAGTCCGGCTGCCTGTCCGTTTACAACGGCCAAATACCGGCGGTCATTGAGTTTATAATACTCGATTACATCGGTATCATACACCCCATCATAATATTCATAGGTGACGGTAATAGCCGGTTCCTGCCCTTCAATATCTTCTAGGCTGTAGCCGGTTTCGCCCAACAACTGTTCGCCTACCAACAGCTGATAATACTGCTGGAACGTTTCGTACGTGAGATCCTGCCCATCGGTTCCTTTGAGGGTATAGTCATATACGGTGCTTTCTTCCGTCGTGCTTTCCTCATTTTCCGTACGGCTCATGCTGAATACATGTTTGCCATCTTCCTGATCGACTGTAATCGTTTCGATATCGGTAATGGTCACCAACAGAACAAATTTTTCACGCAGAGAAAGCAGGGTGGCGTCCGCCCAATCGGTAATGCTGGAAGAAGCAATGGTATACACTACATTGCCGCCCTTAACCATCAGATACCGGTTGCCGTCTTCATCCTCTCCACCAGCATACAGGGTGTAGGTTTCTCCATTGACCGTATAGGTAACGGTTGCCTCGGGATCTTTCAGGCCATATGCTTCCAATTCTTCATCGGTGGGGGAGAGCTTTACCACAGCGTTAGCTGTTACTGTGCACAAGGATTGCTGCAATGTACTGATTTCCGTATCATTGCCGCTGCACACATACGGGGACGTAATGCTATAGGCCGCCACATTGGTCGGACGGACCTGGTCTTCAATGGTTAACACACTGTCGCCCAGGTTTTTGTTGGTAATCGAAATACTATCAAAGACCGGATCTTCTGTAGAAGTATCGACCGAAACAATTTTGGTCGTGCAAAAATCGGTCAGTTCTTTGCGCAGATATTCACTGCTGGAACCCACATAAATTTTGCCGTCCACCAACAGGTAGTACCCCGTAGAGGCGGCTACATCCCCTACAGCATAGGAATATTCCGACCCGTCGTTAAACGTGGAGGTAACCTGAACCACCGGGTCCTGAAGCCCAAACTCATCCAAATTATAATCGTCCGCATCGCCAATGAGTTTTTCCGCCGTGAGTGTGTACCCGTATTTCGCCGCCGAGTTCACAGCCGTATCCAATACCGGATACACATCGGGATCGAGCCCGTCTACGGAAAAGAATACACTAGACGATTCATCCGAATCTTCACTGGATTCGTCCGAAGACTCTTCTTCGGACGTTTCCTCTACCTCTTTCGGACGCAGCGTAAAGGATGTATTCTGATTGACCACATCAATATGATCTACATCAGACGCTTGCTTGCTCAAAAGCGTAATCGTGTCATCCTCTTCTTCGCTGCTTTCCTCACTACTACTGTCAGATTGGCTGCTGTCCGTCGTGTCGCTGGTTTCCGTGGGCGGTATAAGTAAAAGCACCGCGGTGGAAACCCCTAACACGACCAAAACCAACAGGGTAATCAGGAGGCTCTTTTTGGCCTTGGTCATCGGTTTTTTCTCTTTCTTGCTCATGCGCTTACAAGTGCCTCCTCTTGAGCCATACCACAACGCCCACAATCAGCAGCACCGCGGGAATTCCAATGGTAAACACCCAGAATCCCAGGAAGTTGCACATGGCAAGCGTTGCCGTAATATCCGAAACATTGGTCTGTATGCGGGCACTGGTAACTTTGTTGCTGCTCGCGGAATAATCCGTCAGATACAGGAACATATCATTCATGTAATCGCGGTTATCAAACGTGGAAGATTCCAGGAAGCTCTGTACCAGCATCGTGGTGCTACCGGCGACAACCACCGAGCGCAGCAATGTATTTCCATCGGAATCCTGCACCCATTTCTGGCCCATCGCCATGGTGTAATACTGCTGGGTACCACCTGCTTCTGTGGTATTACCTTCTTCATCCACCGTCACCTTCTGAGCGCTGTCATACGTTCCCATCAGGGGATAGGTAACGACACTGTTGGACGAATTAAAGACAATGTTAACATTGCAGCTGGCAGGCGTCAGCAACAGGTCATAACTTTCGTTATTACCAAAGGTGATCTGATCTTCTGCTTCCGTATCCCCTTGCAGGTAGTTAGAAAGCACGTACGTATTGGAAGAACTGATCATATGGCTTTCATCGGTTTCTTCCAGCATGGAACCATAGTCCACCGACAAGCCCCATTCTTCACAGAAGGTATTCAGGTTCGGCAGCTCGGTCTGCGTCGGATGGCAGGAAATAAAGATCGCACGGGACAGTTCGACCTCTTCATCTGCCAAATAATCGTCGAACTTCTGCAGTTCATCCTGGGTGTAATCCGTGTTGGGCGCCGCCAGGATGAGCAGCTGTGCTTCTTCGGGAATATCTTCCGTCATGGAGTTAAATTCCTGAATTTCAAAATTGTTTTCTTCCAGCAAATCGTAAAGGGCCGTAATATTGCCGCTTTCCGACGACATCATTTCCTGATGCCCGGTTTCTACAGCCGCAATCGGAACCCGTTCCAACGTAACCTGGTTAATGGCATTTGTCAAAGCCGAGTCTACCATACTGTAGGTAGTTATTTCGTATGTGCTGGAATCTTGTTCCACAGAGAACAGGTCCGTCACCGACAAGGTACGATGGCGGCGGGCCGATTCGATCAGAACCGAACCGGTATCCAAGTTTTCCGAGCTATATTTACTGATAAAGCCGGGGTTTGCATCGGGATCAATATACTGCACGGAAATATAGCTGTTTTCCGCTGCAAACTTTTCGGCCAAATAACCCACCTGGCTATACTTCAGACCATACGAGGAGTAGGGAACATCGCCCATAATATCTTCTTCGGAACCAATGATATAGATGGTAACATCTTCTTTTACATTGGCAGCCACTTCTTTGGCGTCTTCCGAAAGAGTATTCACCTGTTCGCTCGTCAGGTCAAAGCTCAGCGCGGGGAAACGTTCTACCAATAGTCCAAACATGACGTTGAACAGAATGACAACCGCTACAAAAATGCACGAAAAAGCGGTAGCCATTCCACTGTGCTTAAATTTGGAGCTGGTGAGCTTTTTGCGCAGTTTTCCCTTTTCGGATTTCTTCGCTTTTTTTGCCTTTTCGGCTTTTTTCTCCGCTTTTTTAGCCGCCGCTTTTTGCGCTTTGCGTTCGGCTCTATCGGGAGTTTCGTCCTTGGCAACCAGGTCTAGCTCTTTTTTGCTGTCCTGGTTCTTGTCAGTTTTATTCATGAACATCTATCCTCCCTTTAGCGATATCTTCTGCTTTCGATCTTCCGAGTCGTAAAGAACACAAAAACCGCCATTACGCTGATAAAGTATACCACACTCGAAAGGTTGAACTGTCCCTGCGTAAAGGGATCATAACGGCTTTCAAAAGAGATCCATGTAACGACTTCGGCAATCCACGTACCGCTAACCGACGAGCTGATCTGCCCGATAATAACCAGCAGAATGGAGACAGCAAAAGTGCCAATAGCCGCAATAATCTGGCTGACGGTAAGGCTGGAAATAAACACACCGATGGCAATCATAGCGCCGCCATACAGCAGCGTGCCAACGTAGTTGCCCAAAATTTCCGTCCAGTTCGGCGCTCCAAAGAACGTGATTGCCACCGAGGGGAGAAGCGTACCGGTAATGGCCACAAAAAACACAAAGAAGGCTGCCAGGAATTTCCCCAAGACAATGCTTAGCACACTAACCGGCGCTGTAAGCAAGGCCTGGTCGGTCTTATTTTTCTGATCGTCGGAGATCGTCTTCATGGTCAGGATCGGAATGATCATCATGCAGTACGACAGCATGTAGCTATATACATACGGGATGTTCGACGAACTGCCGGCCAGCATGACAATGTAATACCAGTAGCCAAACAGCGCCAGCAGCACCGCAATACACACATACCCAATGGGAGAGGTGAAATAGGAGCGAATTTCGCGTTTCAGTACCGCTTTCATTCTTCTTCTCCTCCTTCCTGTTCTACGGCATCCATAGCCGCCTGCCGAATTTCTTCGGTGGTTTCGTCTGCTTCATCCGTTTCGTTTGCTTTGTCACCCAACAGTACACGACGTTCCTGTTCGGTGAAATGGTTTTCGCCGCTAGTTAGGCGCAGGAAGATTTCTTCCAGCGTCAGGTCCGTATTGCGCGACGACATGAGCGGCCATCCCTTGCGGGTGAGCAGGGCAAACAAGTCGCGGCGAATATCCTGATCCATTTCGGCTTCGATGTGATATTCGTACACACCCGGTTCTTTTTCGCCCATGGAAACCACTTCCACCACTTTGTCCATGGAACGAATTGCATGCAGCACATCGTGTTCCGGTCCCGCAATACGGGCAATAATGCGGTGGTCGGTAGAAAGATCATGAGCCAGCCGGTCCGTTGCGCCGTCGGCGACCAATTTGCCGCTGTTGATAATAATAACCCGTTCGCACACAGCCTGTACTTCCGACAGAATGTGGGAACTGAGGATAATCGTATGATTGCGGCCCAGGTTTTTGATCAGATTTCGAATTTCGATAATCTGTTTGGGGTCAAGGCCTACGGTGGGTTCGTCCAGAATCAGCACCGGCGGATTCCCCAGCAGAGCCTGAGCAATCCCAACACGCTGACGGTAGCCTTTCGACAGGTTGCCAATCAGCCGTTTATAGACATTCTGAATTTTCGTCAGGGAGCAGATCTCACGGATATGCTTTTCCCGAGGCAGTTTGACCTTTTTCAGATCATACATGAAGTTCAGATATTCCTGCACCGTCATATCTAAGTACAGCGGCGGCAGTTCCGGCAAATAACCGATCAATTTTCTGGCTTCATTGGGTTCGTCAAGGATATCATGCCCGGAAATGGATACCGTTCCTTCTGTTGCAGAAAGATACCCCGTCACAATATTCATGGTAGTGGATTTCCCGGCACCATTGGGCCCCAGAAAACCAAGAATCGACCCATCTTCTACTGTGAAGCTGACATGATCCAAAGCGACATTATTACCATATCGCTTCGTGAGGTTTTTGACCTCTATCATGGTTTTTCCCTCCTGTTTTGGGTATAGTGTTAAAATTCACACGGTACAATCCTATCACGCTTATACACTTTTTTCAAGTCTTTCCCATTTTCCTCCCTGTAATAGAAAGTACGCCCGTAACAAAACCGTCCGTGTCACCGGCGCTTATTGTACTGCCCTTATGTGATGTGTCCGTGAAAAACAACCGTTTTCTTTGCATTTTTAATCAACTTTTTTGAGAAAAAAGCCATTTTCTTGACATTTATAACCCATTCCCCGTACAATAAAGGGGTTCTGTTACCTTGTTTGTGATAAAAGGAGGCCTATTCATGCCTTTGTTTGAACCCTTTTGCGGTGTACGTCCCTGCGTACCAGTAGGGGACGATGTCCTATCTTTTTGCGAAACGACCGTTCCCGCTTTACTGCGAGCTTCGAAAGAAGAACAACCAGCTCAGTGCCAGGCTCTTTTGGAGTCCGGTGTTTGTGCCAAGGATTCGCATCCCGCCTT
>CAJKJS010000113.1 GCA_905200265.1 uncultured Oscillospiraceae bacterium | reverse complement strand
TGCACTTTTTCTGGTTATCCATCAGCCAATAATCAGTTTTCCTTCGGGTAAAATTACATTCTTGCGGGGCGGCTGATTGACAAACGCCATAAATAGCGAGAAAAGTCCCACACGCCCCACAAACATCAGCACGCACAAAATCATGCGGCTGGCAATCGAAAGATTGGCAGTCCCCACGGCAGAAAGCCCTACCGTAGCGAAGGCCGAAACGGTTTCAAACAGAGCATCTATCCCACTGACATGGTCATTGAGCACCAATAGGGCGCAAGTTGCCGTGAACACCAGCACACAGGCACCCACTGCTACCGTAAACGCACGGTAAACAGCCAAATGGGAAAAATGCCGCCGGTGGAAAATGGTTTCGTCCCGTCCCCGCAATACACAGACGACGGTACTGATAATCACCACGGCCGCCGTAATTTTAATGCCGCCAGCCGTGGACCCGGGGCAGGCCCCCACCAGCATAAGCAAAATGGTGCACAGTTTTGTAATGCTGTTTTCCTGTCCAATATTGACAGACGCAAACCCCGCCGTACGAGCAGAAGCCGACTGGAAAAACGATACGTTCAGCCTCTCCCAGAAATTCATGCCCGCCAGGGTATTGTTATGTTCACAGATAAAGAATAGCACCGTACCCAGCAAAAGCAAAACTGCTGTACCCCACAGACACAGCACCGAATGGAAGTTCAGTGCCACGCCGTGTTCCCGGTGCAAAAATGGCCGCAGCCGGCTGACGTACACGTCACTAATCACCACAAAGCCAATCCCGCCAATGATGATTAAAGCCGCTAGCGTCAGGCAAACCAAAGGATCCCCGGCATAGTCAACCAGGCTGGCCCCTGGATTACTCACGCCCAGAATGTCAAAGCCTGCATTACAAAAAGCCGATACACTTAAAAACAAAGAGATCCAAATGCCTAGCGCCCCATAAATGGGGTAAAAACGAATGAGCAGCAAAAAGAATCCTGCCATCTCACAGGCAAACGTAAAACTCAGTACCACACGCAAAAGTTTGGCAATATCCAGGCTGTCGCCACTGGCACTTTCACTGGCCAATAACAGTTCCCGTAGTCCCAACTTTCGGCGCAATAGTACAGAAAAACCGGTTGCCATGGTGGCAAATCCCAGCCCGCCTACCTGAATCAGCATTAGAATGACGCCCTGGCCAAAATAGTTAAAGTGGGTATACGTATCATAAACGCCCAGCCCCGTTACACAAGTAGCCGAAGTCGCCGTGAAAAGGGCGTCCCATATCGGCGTAAAGGAGGCATTCCAGGTGGAAATCGGCAACCACAGCAGCACGGTTCCCGCCAAAATAATGACCAAAAAACTGGCCACGATCAGGCGCACCGGCGTGACATGCTTTTTCTTTTTCAAAAGCCCACCTAGCATACGCGATTCCTGTCTTCCCTTTGCCCAACCCGTCAAAAGAATCTCCTTCTTTCTCTCATTTCCCCCTGCCGGCCTCTAATCCGTCAGGCAAAAATTTTGCGGGATGCTCCCGTTTTTTCCAGTAACCACATAAGCGGAAGTCCCAGCACATAGCACACGACCAGTTCGCCGATACCCACAGAAAGGGCCGACGGCCAAAAAGCCGCAAAAGAAAAGTTTGTAAAGCTAAACGCGCCCGCTTCACTCAGGCACGAAATCTCGTACCCTACGATCACCGCATTGCACAGTACCGGCGGCAACGGTGCCAAAACCGGCACGCCTTTTACCCGCACATTCCGCACGGAGCGGGTCAGCAGTGTGGCCAGCAAAGTGGCTACCGTACCAAATACCCAGTCCACCACACCTAGCGGGCTGCCAAGGTTTGCCAGGAAACACCCCAGTGTCAGCCCCGGTACGGCCGCACCGGAAAAGACCGGCAGCACCGTCAGTGCTTCGGAAAACCGGAACTGTACGGCTCCATACGCCAAATTCAGCAGTCCGGCTACATACGTCAGCACGGCATACATGGCCGCGATGACCGCCGCCATAGCCAGAAACTGCACACGGTTCGCGCTTTTCTGTCTTTCAGTTACACTCATGATTTACATTCCTCCGTAGTTTTCTTTTAGGTCAGGATGTTGCGACTGACCGCATGCGGCATGGCACGCATCAGACATAGTACAACAAATACGAAGGATTTTCAAGAGTATATCCCGGCTTTGAGCCTATCCATGGGGCATCAAGATTGGTTTTCAGTCTTCCGTCAATATTAGCCGGGCCGCTAACTGCAGCCCTGTTTGTAAGCTATCCAGTTCCACCCATTCTTCCCGGGTATGTGCGCCTTCGCCGCTGACGCATCCCGTACAAAAACAGGGAATACCGGCATTTAAAAATGTGTTGCAATCGGTGGAACCCGGAGATAGGGTCAGCGCCTGTCCAGTCACGGCTTTATACGCCTGACGGCAGCGCTGTTCCAATTCTTCATGCTTTTTCCAGTCCACATCCCCATCACAAGGGCGTTCTCCCAGTAGTTCGACCGAAAGCGATTGACACAGCGGACGGATTTCTTCGACAATTGCCCGGAATTGCTGTTCCATGATTTGGAGGCACTCGCGATCTTCCGACCGGTATTCAAACAGCATCGTTGCTTTCTGGGCAATGGTATTCACGGAGGTTCCCCCCGCTATAGTTCCCACATTATATGTAGTTTTGGCCTTCTCCGGCACTTTCATGCCGTACAGTCTGACAACCATCTCACTGAGCACATGAATGGCATTGCGGTTGCCAAACGAACCAAAGGAGTGGCCGCCCTCTGTCTTTACCTGTACCTGATACCGGCGGGAACCCACCGCATGATTGACGGCCCAGCCCAAAGTGCCATCCAGCGAAACCATTTCTTTTGTATGCGCCCCATACACCTGGCAAATAGCGCGGCTTCCCTTTAAATTACCGAGACCTTCCTCACAGCTGTTACATACAAAAAGCAAGGGATCAGAGAGCGCCGGTTTTTCTTCAAAACAGTACTTGGCCATCATAAGCAGTACGGCCACATTGGCTGTGTCATCTCCACTGCCCGGGGCATACAAGATCCCATTTTCTTCCCGCATGGGCATGGGTTCGGTATCGGGGAACACCGTGTCGGTATGAGCCATAAAAATGCGCCAGGCGCCTTGGTCATTCTCCCCGTACGGGCATATGACATTTAGCGCTTCGTCAGTCCAAACCGTTTTGGCGCCATTGGCTAGGAGCCAGTCCCGACAAAACGCCGCCCGCTTTTCTTCCTTGTGAGAAGGCGCCGGAATGCGGCATAACTGCCGCAAAAGGTCTTTCGTTTCTTCTTCATGGGACCGCAACCACTGGGCCGTCTGTTCCGTGTAAAGTTTCATGGATTTCTTTCCTCCGCTTGTTCTGGGTCTTTTTTCTATTATACCATGATGCCATGAAAATGGGGGCGCCCCTTCGGGCACCCCCTCTACTTCTTTTTATTCCACCTGTCCGGCGGCTTTTGCCTCTTCGATTACTTTTTTCGCAATCATCGGGGGCGCTTCTTCATAGCGTACAAAGGCAAACGTAAAGCTGCCACGGCCCTGGGTCACCTGACGCACATACGTGGTAAAATCGTGCATTTCAGCCATGGGCACTTCAGCCTGAATGGTCTGCTGTCCTTCGCCGTTGGGTTCCATACCCAACACACGACCGCGACGCTTGTTTACTTCACCCATGATGTCGCCCATGTTGGTGTCGGGCACCGTGCACTGCAACGAGCCAATGGGTTCCAGCAAAACGGGGTTCGCCTGGGGCATACCGGCTTTATACGCCAGGGTAGCCGCCATCTTAAAGGCCATTTCCGACGAATCCACCGGGTGATACGAACCATCATACAGTGTAGCTTTCAGCCCTACCACCGGATACCCGGCCAACGGACCGTGCTGGATGCATTCCTGCAACCCCTTTTCTACCGCAGGGAAGAAGCCCTTCGGTACGGCGCCGCCTACTACGCGTTCACCAAATTCCAGCCCTTCGCTGTCGCAGGGGCCAAATTCAATCCACACGTCGCCAAACTGGCCATGGCCACCGGTTTGTTTCTTATGGCGGCCCTGTACCTGAACCGTTTTGCGAATGGTTTCACGATACGGCACTTTCGGGTCTTCCAGCGTAACTTCTACGCCGAATTTGGTACGCAGTTTGGAAACCACTACATCCAAATGCTGTTCGCCCAACCCGTAAATCACCATCTGATGGGTCTCGGTATTGTTCTCATAGCGCAGCACCGGGTCTTCTTCAATCAAACGGAACAGGCCCTGGGCCACTTTGTCTTCTTCGCCCTTTTTCTTCGGGGCAATGGCCATGCCCAGCGTTGCATTGGGATAGGTAATCCCATCCAGCACCACTTTGCGGGCCGGCGCACACAGGGTATCGCCCGTAAGGGTATTCGTCAATTTCGGGATAGCACCAATATCACCGGCGCCAATATAATCCACATCGGCTTGCTTTTTCCCGGTCATCATCACGGTTTTGCCAATGCGTTCCGTCACACCGGTGCGCATGTTCATCAAAGGCTGATCGGCAGAAACTTTGCCGCTGATTACTTTTACATACGAAAGTCTTCCAATAAACGGGTCCGCTACCGACTTAAACACGATAGCCGCCGTAGCTGCGTCTTCATTGACTTTCAGTTCCACCGGTTCCCCGTCGACATCCACGCCAATTTCTTCCGCTTTTTCATCGGCTTTGGGGGCCAGCCACACCAGACCGTTCATAAACTGTTCCATACCGCGCATCAGCATAGCGTCGCCGCAGAACACGGGAATAATGGAACCGCTCTTCACGCCGTGGCTCACGCCCACAATGACTTCTTCGGGGGTGAATTCTTCACCGGAGAAATACTTTTCGAACATTTCATCACTGGTTTCAGCTACGGCTTCATAAATAGCCGTGCGCAGCCCTTCCAAACGATCGCCAAGGTCCGGCATGGGCACTTCCACCGGCTTGCCGCCGCTGTAGTCATAGGCTTTGTATTCGAGGATATTGATGTAAATATCCGCTTGGCCGTCTACAATATACGGTACCACCACCGGGCATACCGCCGGGCCAAAAACCGATTTCAAATCTTCAAATACGCGGTAAAAACGGGCGCTTTCATCACACAGGCCATTGACGAAGAAAATCTTCGAAAGGCCGCGTTTCTGCGCAGCGGCAAAGGCTTTTTCCGTGCCAACTTCCACCCCGGATTTACCGGAAACGGTGATCAGCATGGTATCGGCGGCCCGGGCCGCTTCCCACAGGCTGCCTTCAAAATCGAACAGACCGGGAGCATCGAGCAGGTTGATTTTGGTATTCTTCCATTCAAACGGCGCCACGGCGCTGCTTACACTGGCCTTGCGGCGGATTTCTTCCGGATCAAAATCGCACACGGTATTGCCGTCGCCTACTTTGCCGCGACGGTCGGATGCGCCGGCCAAATACAGCATGGCTTCTGCCAGCGATGTTTTGCCGGCCCCACTGTGGCCGGCAACGGCCAGGTTGACGATGTGATTTGCCTTAAACTGTTTCATAACCTTAACGAACTCCCCTTCCCGTTCGGGATGCAAACACACACAGAGACGCTTTCCAAAAAGCCTCTGAGACTTCTTTTCTGTAAAATG
>CAJKJS010000112.1 GCA_905200265.1 uncultured Oscillospiraceae bacterium | reverse complement strand
CCCGCACCGTCATACCATAAAGGCCAAACAGCGGCGCCGGGAACCCGGCCCCAAAGGGCTCCAGTTCCTCCAATAAGGCGGGCAATTCTTCGGTCACCGCCGCCGGGCGCAGCCGGCAGTCAAGGGTGAGCGTGGGCACCGGCATAAACGGGAACTTCTCTTTCGCGTACTCGTTGATCGCTTTTCGGAAAGCCGGGATTTTATCGGGCTCTACACTCAGCCCCGCCGCCATGGGATGCCCGCCAAACCGGGTGAGCACCGGCGCGCAGGCTTTCACCGCTTCAAACAGCGAAAATCCTTCCACACTGCGGCCGCTGCCTCTGGCCTTATCCCCTTCCAGGGTGATCACGACGCTGGGTTTGCCAAAGGTTTCGGTCAGCCGCGCCGCCACAATGCCGATCACGCCGGGGTGCCAGTTTTCGC
Source organism: uncultured Oscillospiraceae bacterium (assembly GCA_905200265.1). Classification (GTDB taxonomy): domain Bacteria; phylum Bacillota; class Clostridia; order Oscillospirales; family Acutalibacteraceae; genus Heritagella. Next base: position 5,156 of record CAJKJS010000112.1, on the reverse strand, counting down.
CTTCCACCACCAGCACCCGGTCGAGTAACCGCTCCGGCTCTGTTTGCAGCTTTTCCATGGCCTGTTTCAAAACGTCCGCTTCCACGCTGCGGCGGCGGTCGTTTTCGGTGTTTACCGATTGGGCGATTTCGTTCGCTTCTTCCCTGTCTTCACACAATAAAAGCCGGAGCGCCTGTTTCGGCGAGCCCATACGCCCCACGGCGTTGAGCCGCGGCACCACGGTAAACGCCAAATCCCGGGCCGATACCGCCTTTTCCCCGGCCCCGGCCGCTTTCAGCAGGGCCCGCAATCCCTGACACGGCTCGTCCCGCAGCCGGCGGATGCCCTTTTTCACCAGCCGGCGGTTTTCCCCCGTCAGAGGGACCACGTCCCCCACGGTGCCTACCGCCGCCAGGTCGAGCAAAAACGAAAGGGTCTCCTCCGGGTCGCTCCACGCGCTTTCTACGGCGCAGCACAGTTCATAGGCAAGCCCCACCCCGGCAAAGTCCCGGTAGAGGCTCTCTTCGTCTTCCCGCTGGGGGTCAACAACCGCCAATGCCGGGGGCAGCGTTCCCTGCACCCTGTGGTGGTCGGTGACGATCACGTCCATCATAAGGTCCCTGGCGAGACGCACTTCTTTTTCCCCGGCAATACCGTTATCGACGGTAATCAGCAGCCGGGCGCCTTTTTCATGCAGCGTACGCACGGCGTTTTCGTTCATGCCGTACCCTTCGCCTTCCCGCTGGGGGATGTAAGGAAGGACGTGCGCGCCCTTACTCCTTAAATACTTTGTCAGCAGCGCCGTCGCCGTTACGCCGTCCGCGTCGTAATCGCCGAAGACTGCGATACATTCGCCGTCTTCGATGGCCTGCTGTACCCGCAGGGCCGCCGTTTCCATATCCCGCAGTAAAAAGGGGTCAAACGGAAAACCGTCTTCCATCCCCAGCACGCTCATCGCTTCTGCCGGGTCCGTTACGCCCCGCACCGCCAGCATCATGCCAAGAAACGAAGGAATATTCAGCATTTCGCTCAATTCGGCGGCTTTTTCCCGGTCCAGCGGGCGCACCTGCCACGGCCTGCACATCAACTCGCGTTCCTCCCCTTTGAGTCATTTTCTTAAAGGAATATTTTATCATTCTTTTCCCTGTTTTTCAAGGTGCACAGCCGCTTTCCGGTATGTCCCCGGAGGTTCGCCCATCACTTTGACAAACACCCGGTTCATATGCGCCGCATCGTAAAACCCGGCTTTTTCCGCCACCGCTTCGCAGGAAAAGGCCGTACCCCGCAGCAGGCGGCAGGCGTTCTCCACCCGTTTCATGGTCATATACCGGCAGGGCGTGGTACCCAGATAGTGGCGAAACGCCCTTGTCAGGTACGCATGGCTCACATGCAGCCGTGCGGCCATTTCACCGACCGACGCTCTGGCCCCGGCCGGGTCGTCCATTTCCCGCAGGCACTGCACCATAAAATCCGGCCATATTTCACCGGGCTTTTTTTCCGCTGCTTCCATCATGGCCAGCAGCAGCCGGTAATACCGCACGGACAGCTCAAACCGGTCGGGTTCCCCCTGCTTTACATAGGAAAACAGTTCGATAAACCGCCGGGCAATCCCGTCGGTGTACCGGCTTTCCAGGGTACGAATGCGGTGCACCAGAAAATAGGACAGCAGATCCCGGCAGGCGTCCTCACAAAATTCGATCCACATGTACCCCAGCTGTTCGCCCCCCATATTGCGGTACCGGTGGGCTTCCCCGGCGTGGATCAGGAACACGTCGCCCTTTTTCAGCAGGTAATCCTTCCCCGCCACATGGAAAAAGCTGCACCCGGAAAACACCATGTGTACCGTAAAATGCCGGTACCTCTCATCCCGCACAATGGAAAAATCGTCGGGGCAGTATTCGCACCCCATGCGGCTGGCCCGAATTAAAAAAGGGTTTTCATCCTCCGGGGTTTCGCCCCATACCCAGCCGGTCAGCGGTTCCACATCCGAAAAAGCAAACATGGTTTTCCTCCTTTCACCCCTTTTTCTTTTTACTTTCCACCGCCCCCGACCATACGGGACGGATGCGTGCCTGCGACACCGGCACCCTGAAGGTCCTGCGGGACCGTCTGTGTCGCGACGGCTATCTGCCGGCACAAAAAGCGGAATCATGATGTCTCACTTCCTTCATTTTCCCTGCACCGCTTTCATAAAAAAAGACGGACAGGCCCTTTTTCGGGGTCTGTCCGTCCTTTTTCTTTTATCGTGCTTTCACACTGGCGCTGCTTTTGTATGCGCTCAGATTACTGCCATTCACGGCCCGCACCGTGTAGGTATAGGAAACGCCTTTTTTGGCGTTTTTGTCCGTGTATTTAACAGACGTCGTGGTCGCGATGCGCTGCCAGGAGCCGCCCGCTGTTTTGCGGTAGACATAGTAGCTCTTCGCGCCTTTTACGCTGCCCCAGCTGACCGTCACGCTGCCGCTCGTAGCCTTTACGCTCACCGTCGGGGTGCTAAGGACCGTTACGCTGCCGCTTGCCTTATAATCGCTCAGGCTGCTGCCACTCACGGCCCGCACCGTGTAGGTATAGGAAACGCCTTTTTTGGCGTTTTTGTCCGTGTACTTGACAGACGTCGTAGTCGCGATGCGCTGCCAGGAGCCGCCCGCCGCTTTGCGGTAGACATAGTAGCTCTTCGCGCCTTTTACGCCGCCCCAGCTGACCGTCACGCCGCTAGCGGCATTCTGTACGCTGACAGCCGGTTTTTCCAGCCGCACAACGCTGCTGCTCACGCTCTTCTGGCTCACTGCCGTGCCCCGCACGGCTTCCACCGCGTATCGCACCGTCTGGCCTTTTCCGGCGCCCGTGTCGGTGTAGGAAAGGGTTTTTACCGTGGCAAGCAGCACATATCCTTTGCCGCTATCCCGGTACACCCGGTAGCTTTCAGCGCCCGGCAGAGCCTGCCACTGTACGTTCACCCCGCCGGTGGAAGCAGTCGCCTGCACCTGGGGCTTTTCGTTACCAAAACCGGCATCTTCCCATACGGCGTACAGCGTTACAGTTTTCCCTTCCTGCGCTTTCAGGTCGCAGCCCTGTACCGTATCGGTACGGATCACCGCGCCGTTTTCCGTCAGAGCCCAGCCCACAAAATCGGCATATTCTTTCTCAAAGCCGTTTTCGGGCAGTACCACGTTTTCGTCATAGGCTACATCGCTAAGGCCCGCCACCTGGCCGCCGGACGCGCCGTTGCCGTCAAACACAATGTCATAGACCGCCGCACGGTACACCGGGTGAAGGGTCACCGGACCCGTTACCGTGTCGGTGCTCTGCCAGATGCGACCGTTTTCATCGGCCCAGCCTTCAAAAACCTGGCCCTCTTTTTCCGGGGCAGCCGGCAGGCTTAGACGGTTGCCATAGAGAACCTGGGTCGTTTTCACACCCTGGAACGTCACCGCGTACCGGTTCGTCTGCCAGGCGGCGTACAGGTGCAAAGCGCCATCTTCGCTCTTCGGCAGCAGACCCGGGCGGCTGTAAGAAACGGAACCGCCGTTTTTCACCGTGATGGCGCCACCGGGCGTCAGCGACCAGCCCGAGAGGGTAGCATGGTCTTTTGTAAAAGCGCTGCCGTTCGGGGTGAAGGCCTGCCCAAAATAAGCCGTAAACACCTGGCTTTCCGTGCCGTTGTGCAAAACCACCTGGTAGCTCTGGCCGGAGAAATCCTTTACCTGCCATACGGCGGTGGCGGTGACCGTTTTGCCTTCCACATCCGTCAGGTTTTTCACCGAGCTGCCGGCCGCATAGACCGTCGAGCCGATCTGCCAGCCCACAAACTGCCAGTCGCTGTCTACCGGGTTGGGTCCTTCAGGCAGGTTGCCCGCCTGATCGTAGGAGAGCGTCAGGCTGTCTGCCAGACCCGTTACCTTCTGGTTGCCGGACGAAAACGCTACCTTATACGAAACGGGTTCATATGCGACATACAGCGTCTGGCCTTCGCACACCACGGTATCGCTTTCCGACAGCGGGCGGCTGTGTTCTGCCTCTTCATACCACTGCACCGTGTAACCCTTGGGGGCGTTCTGTTCCCACAAGTAGTCGCCCAGCGGGTACTTCGTGCCGTTGTTCGGCAGGGTAATCGTTTTAAGGGTATTATAGTTTGCGATAAAGCCCTGGCCGTCCGTTAAAGCATTGCCGGACAGATCCAGTTCCGTCAGGAAGTTATCATTTACATGCAAAAACGACAGGGCCTTCATCCCGGAAACATCCAGGGTACTCAGCTGGTTGCTCATCACATCCAGCATCTTCAGGGTGTGGTTTTCCCCTTCAGGCAGTGTGAGAGAGGAAAGCTGGTTGTTGCTCAAAAAAGCGACTTCCAGTTCCGTGTTTTTCGACAGATCCAGTTCCGTCAACCGGCACAGCTGCGCATTGAGCACTTTCAAATGGGGGAAGTATTCAATGCCCTTTAGCGACGCTACTCTTTGTTTCTGTACGTCCAGCGCCGTCACGGCATTCCGTTCGTCCTTCGACAGCACGTTGTCGCCATTTTTGTCAAATTCTTCTTTCAGCACCTGGCGGAAACCTTCATCGGGGAAGAACGTTTCCGTAATGGACACGTCCTCCATGTTTTCCACCATGACAAGCGCGCTTTCATTTTCTCCACCCGGCAGGGTACCGGCCCAAACAGCCGGAGTCGCGCCCAGTGGCACCAGTACGGCCAGCAATGCGGCAATCCACTTTTTCATAAGCGTATCTCTCCTTTTCTCCTTTTTCCATGCGCCCGCCGTTTCCTGTTTTTCCCGGTTTTACCGGCGTACCGTGGAGCTGGCCAGGGGTTCAAAAGGAACTTTTTGAATTTTCTTTATTATACTATCCAAATAGATAACCGTCAAGTGTTTTTCCTATTTTCCCGATAGGTTATGCGTCAAAGGTCTCTCCCATTTTCCACCTTTTTTGTGCACTTTCCCTACAGTGTCAAAAAAAGGCGGCTTTTTTCGCAATTTTTCCAAAAAATGGGAAAAATGCAGAAAAAAATCAAAATGGTGCTTGCATTTTCCACCGTGTTATGCGATGATGGAATTGGTAAATTCTGTATATTTTTTTCATGTGATAGGAGGAACGATCGATGGGAAAAAAACGGGGCCTGATCCGCCGGGTAGACCAGCTGGGGCGTATTGTTCTGCCCATGGAAGCCAGAAAAATGC
>CAJKJS010000111.1 GCA_905200265.1 uncultured Oscillospiraceae bacterium | reverse complement strand
CTGAGCTGTGCCTTTTATATGCGTTCCTTTATGAATAAATGGCTGTTTGATAGCCTAATGGATACAGCTTGTATTTGCAGTATTGGGTGTGTGATTATCGCCTGGATTCAGAAAATCTTTGATTTGGGGTTAGACGGTGACAACCGGCCGGAATCCGTTTTTTATAATGCCAATTTTTTCGGCATGATGATGGAATTTATCATTCTGATTGCACTGTACCGCTTTTTTGCAAAAAACCGGCACCGTGTTTTTTATGTGTGTACAGGCCTTAGCGCCTTAATGGGGCTATACTTGTGCAACAGCATCAGTTCGGCTACAACGGCAGGTACCTGTGCGTTAGTGTTCCTGTTTTTCCGGGGGCAGTATAAACTGGGAGCCGCTATTGTGGGAGGACTGCTGCTTGTGGGAGTAGCCGCTATTACGGTTTTGCCCATTTTGTTCCCCCATTTGCTATCGGCCACCCATGCGATGGATCAGCGGTTGGAAATCTGGATTACAGCGGTGCGGGGCATTCGGGAGTGCCCCATCTTCGGCCGGGGCCCCATGACGTATGAACTCATTTGCGGCCGGTTGGGGGGCTATATTACGGCCCATAGCCACAATCTGTATCTTGATTTGCTTCTAAATTTCGGGATTGTGGGCACGATGGGGATTCTGTATTTTGTTTTCTCACAGCTTGCGCGGTTACTGCGGCGGTTGCGCCATTACCACAGCACCAGCACCAATGTGCTGTTAGTGGTATCGTTCTGTGCGGTATGCCTGCATGGCATGACGGATGTGACCATTCTGTGGAGCCAGACGGCCATGATGTTCCTAGTGATTTATTCGTCTATCGGCATTAAACCCGATGCAGAATCCCGCCGGGATCACGTGAAAGAGGAAGCACAGCAGCTCATCACCATGGGAATTTCCAAATCGTAAACCATATTTTCTATTTCCAACTTATGAAAAAGAGCCGGCTTCGGGTAGAAAGTCCGGCTCTTTTGTTGTATAATGTTGTTGACAAAGTAAAAAGAAAGACGGTGACGGTTTTGCAGCTTCTCAATCAGCAAAAAATTCTCGCAAGCATTCCACCGGCTGGCGCGATTCCATCCAACCGGGAACTGTTCCACGATACCATCATGATTGCATGGCCTTCCATTGTGGAATCTTTTCTGGTGAGCCTTGTTGGCTTTATTGACACGATGATGGTTAGTTCTCTGGGAACCTACGCCATTGCTGCTGTGGGGCTTACAACGCAGCCTAAACTGATTGGACTATGTTTCTTCTTTTCCATCAACACGGCGGTTTCGGCGATTGTAGCCCGACGGAAAGGGGAAGGGGAACAACAAAAAGCCAACCGTGTGTTGCAGCAGGCTTTTGTCATTGCCATGGCTATGGTGGTAATCATCAGCGGATTGTGTTTGTTTTTTGCCGATGATATTATGCATGCGGCCGGTTCCCAGCCCGATACCCATGAATATGCGCGGGAATACTTTGAAATTGTCATGGGCGGTCTCGTCTTTACGGTTATTTCGCTGGTAATTAACGCAGGCCAGCGGGGTGTAGGCAACACGAAAATTGCCATGCGCACCAATTTAACAGCGAACGGCGTGAATATTGTGCTCAACTACCTGCTCATCGGCGGAAACTTTGGATTCCCGGCATTGGGAGTAGCCGGTGCGGCGTGGGCCACGGTGATTGGTTCCGCCGTGGGGTGCCTGATGAGTATTGCGTCGGTCTGCCATCCCAATAGTTATCTGTATATCGGTTATGCCAGAGGATTCCGCTTTGATAAAGAGAGCCTGAAAGCCCTGGCGAATATTGGCTCCAGCGCCCTGGCTGAGCAAATCTTCATGCGGGTGGGCTTCTTTACGTATTCGGTCATTGTGGCCCGGATGGGCACAGTGGCCTATGCGGCGCATCAGGTTGGTATGAACCTGATGAGTATCTCGTTCTCATTCGGCGACGGAATTCAAGTAGCAGCGGTTTCACTGGTGGGGCAGAGCCTGGGACGAAAGCGCCGGGATCTGGCCAAACTATATGGAACTGTCTGCCAGCGGTTCGGGCTCTTTTTTGCCTGCTGTCTGGCGGTGGTATTCGTCTTGGGTGGGCGCTTTATTTTCAGTTGGTTTTCCAGCGAGGAAGCGATTCTGGACTATGGCGTTATGATTATGCAGGTGATGTCCCTCGTCATCTTCCTGCAAATCCCACAGGTTATCTTTAACGGATGCCTGCGTGGTGCCGGGGATACCCGGTATACCGCGCTAACATCTCTGTTTAGCGTGACGTTTGTGCGGCCCTTCTTTGGCTGGCTATTGTGCTTCCCGCTTAACATGGGGTTGTTTGGTGCCTGGGTGGGGCTCTTCCTAGATCAGGCCTGCCGGTTTGTGCTGTCGTACCTGCGCTTTCGCAAGGGAAAGTGGACGGAAATTACGGTATAAAAAAAAGCAGGCCTTTTAGGCCTGCTGGGTGTTTTGAAGGCGCTGTGTCAGTGCCCGGTGAGTGGTTTCATAGGCTTTTTCTTCAAAGGGATACGAAACCGGCTTCAGTGTGTTGTTTCCGGTTTCCCGTTCCAAAAGAAGTTGCACCATGTAATGGAGCATGGCGGGGTTTTTTACCAGTACCGGGCCGATCAGATGAGTGCCGAAGAAATGATTTTTCTGCCAACCTTCGCCCAAATCTCCTTTTTTGTTGCCCATACCCATTTTCAGTGTGAAGAGGGGATTGGTAATACCGGTAACCTCACTGCACTTATTGAAAAAGCCTACGGCTTCTTGCCCGAAAGGAGCTTGTTCCGTCATGGCGTCGCCCGTGTACCGGTCATTGGCACTTTCCACCGTGGTGAAAGGTAGTAACCCCAGTGCTTTGTGTTCGGTGCCGCTTCCGTCGGTAATAGCCTCGCCCAGCATGTCGCAGGCATTCCCGGTAAATAAGCCCACAACGCCCCGTTCGCAGGCATCCAGAATGGCCTGGCGGTACGGCAGCAAATGCTGAAGGGCCGCTTTCTGGCTGCGTTCCGTACCGCAGCCGATATAGATGAAGTCTACATCGGAAAAATCCAGAGAATCATCGGTAACGGTTTTTTCCTCCAGTGTGACCGTTACACCCTGGTCCTGCAAGTGCCGCTGCAGCACCCGCATATTGCCGTATTCTCCATAGAGATTCATGAAATCGGGGTACAGATGAAGGATTTTCATTTCTCATCGCCGCCTTTCGCAGGGTTGACCGGTTCGACCCGGCTGAGTAATTTTTCTTTATCGGAAAAACAGGTGATGCCGTAAATATAGCCCACAGCCCGTTCCCGCAGCGCCTGTACCGCTTCGTCCATGTTTTCGATGACTTCAATTTTGTCGAAAGGAATGTCGGTATAGGAAAAGCGGGTGGCCAGGTCATATGCATACGTGCCCGCCAAAATAATCTTTTTGATATGCGGGGCGCCCAGCAGTTCAAAATCGATATCCCACAGCCAAGAGGTTTCGCTGGTAAAATATTTGCGGCTGATAGCGTCTACAATAATGATAACCGTGCCGGCTTTCTGATCCCGCACGGCCACACGGATGGACTGGTCATACGAAACGGAATTTTCGTGTTTACTGGTCAATAGCGTACCTTCGTGTTCGCCTACACGGAAATCCATGATGCGTCCGTTTTTCATAATATAGTGCTGCAGGGCATCGGTGATCTGTGTGGAGGGAATACCCAGTTCCCGGCAGGCAGCGAAAGCCGCCAGCGTGTTATAAAAATGATAAACGCCGTTAAAACTCAGGGCAATACGGGATTCTCCGTTAATGACAATATACTGGTCTTCCTGGCTGGCATCGGTGACGGCATAGGCCGGTTTTTCCCGATGAAGGCCGCAGTGATCGCAGTGATAAGAGCCGATGTGGTTATAATGGTAATAGTCATAGGAGAGCGGGTGTTTGCACGCGGGGCAGTAAGCGCCGTCGTTATACACGCTGTCGTTATTCTCGTGAGAGAACGGCATACGTTCCACCCCGAACCACACCACATTGTCGCGATTCATACCAAAGCGCGCCACCATGGGGTCGTCGGCATTGAGGATCAGACGGGTATCATCGTACACGCTCTGGTTTACAATGTCATACATCCATTCGGTGTGACCGTTGCGGGTCATCTGGTCGCGATAGAGGTTATTGATGACATAGTGGGTGGGATGAAAATGCTTAAAGGTGTGGCGGGCAAAACGTTCGTCGCTTTCCAGCAGCACAATATCGCTTTTCACCCGGCCGGACAGGGTGCAGTCATTGAGGAGAAAGGTGGTAACCCCTTCGATCTGGTTGCTGCCTTCCTTATTATAGGCCACTTTCTTTCCATTGCTTCTGAGCACATGGGCAATCATTTCGACAGTAGAGGTTTTTCCGTTGCTCCCCGTTACGGCCATAATAGCAGAGGGCAACTGGATCTTTTTCAGAATGTTCGGGTCCATTCGCAGGCAGATTTTACCCGGCAGGCTGCTGCCCTTGCCTACCATACGCCCAACAAGACTGAGCGCTTTGCAGGTAAGGATGACAAAAGCGGTTTTCAGCATGGCTTTTTCGCTCCGTTTCTTTCATGCGGGTCACGGCAAAACCGCGCCCTTTTTCCTTGAAGATTTTTCTAAACAAACATTATACCCGCTTTTCTCTAATTAAGCAACAGCAGAAACCACAGGGCCTAGGGGCTAGGGAGACCGATATTTTGTGAAAGCAACCGGAATTTTTTCGTTGACAAATGGGATAAGGTCTACTATAATATTTAACGGTGTCTTTCGTTAGGAAAGTTGCCGGTATGGATGCTTGGAGTGAGAGATTATGCAGCTGAATCTGCGCAAGATTTTTGAAAATGATGACGAAAGCCTCGCGTTTCAGGATCAGCTTGATCTTTCCGATGTGGAGATCAGCGGTTCGTACCCGTTCGTTTCGCCTGTTTTTGCTACTGGTCTGGTGAAAAGTTCGGCCGGCGCCGCTCAGATGAACGTAACAGTGGAATTTGATTTCTCGATTCCCTGTGATCGTTGTGCGGAACCAATTGACCGCCATTATTCCTATTCGTTCGAACATCTGCTTGTACGGGAACTGAACGACGAAGAGAACGATACCTATTTCCAGGTTGAGAACGATACGCTCGATGTCAGCGAACTGCTGCGGGCGGATATCCTGCTGGAGCTTCCGAGCAAGTTTCTTTGCAAACCCGAATGCAAAGGGCTTTGTGATGTATGCGGCCAGAATCTCAATGAGGGGACTTGCCATTGCCATGACCATGATGTGGACCCCCGGCTGGAAGTATTACGGCAACTGATGAATTAAGGCAAACTATTACCATGACTATAAGGAGGTGCTCAGAATGGCAGTACCCAAGAGAAAAGTATCGAGTGCAAGACAGAACAAGAGACGTTCCAACGTGTGGAAAATGGAAGCTCCGGCTCTGGTCAAGTGCCCGAAGTGCGGCGAGTACAAGGTGCCTCACAGAGTCTGCAAGGCCTGCGGTTATTATAACGGCCGGGACGTGCTGAAGAAAGAAGCGTAAGTTCTTTTTTCTGTGGATGCAAAAGGGTAGAGAAGGAGCGATCCTTCTCTATTTTTTTGTAAAAAAATGGAAATTGAA
>CAJKJS010000110.1 GCA_905200265.1 uncultured Oscillospiraceae bacterium | reverse complement strand
ATGGTGGAAGAAAATCGCTATTGCGGCGATATTTTGAATCAGGTGGCCGCTGTAGAAAGTGCTTTGCAAAATTTCGGCTATGTCGTTCTGCAAAACCACATGGAAACCTGTGTGACCGAGAAAATCCGTCGGGGAGAAGAGGGGATTATCGAAGAAACGGTGGAACTCATCCGGAAACTTAAGTGAGGAGACTAAGGAGACCAGTATGAAAACAGAAAAATTTTCCGTTACCGGTATGACATGCGCCGCCTGCCAGGCCAATGTTACCCGGCAAGTACAGCGAATACCCGGAGTGGAAGACGTAAATGTTAGCCTTCTTTCCAATCAGATGACGGTTTCTTTCCGGGAAGACGAAACCGGGGAAGACACGATCATCCATGCGGTGGAAGAAATCGGGTATGGGGCAGCACCTCTGCAAAAAGCTGCAGAAGAGACAGGAAAAACGAACGGCTTTCGTTCGGAATGGGACCGGCGGCAGCGTCTCGCAGAAGAAGAACAGAAGAACATGAAACACCGGCTGGTATGGTCCATTCTTTTGCTCATACCGCTTATGTATATTGCCATGGGAGGCATGATCGGGCTGCCGGTTCCCGGTTTCCTGCAAGGCATGGAAAATGCCCCTATTAGCGCCCTAACACAGCTATTGATTGCAACGCCCATTTTACTTTTAAACCGGCGCTTTTTCCAAAACGGACTGAAATCCCTGTGGCACCGGGCACCGAATATGGATTCCCTGGTGGCGTTGGGCTCAGGAGCATCATTTTTCTACGGTGTGTTTGCCCTGTACCGTATGCTGTGGGGGGCGGGACATGGAGACATGGGCCTTCTTCATCAGTACGCCCATGAACTCTATTTTGAATCGGCGGCCATGATTCTCACACTGGTGACCGTGGGCAAATATCTGGAATCCCGTTCCAAAGCGAAAACCGGCGATGCACTGGGAAAGCTGGTGGATTTGGCGCCCAAAACCGCTACCGTCATACGGGAAGGGAAGGAAGTGGTCATTCCGGCCGAGCAGGTTGTGGCCGGGGATGTCGTTTTGATCCGTCCCGGGGACAGTGTGCCGGTAGACGGCGTAGTGCTTACGGGAATGGGGTATGTGGACCAGGCGGCGCTAACCGGGGAAAGTTTGCCCGTGGAAAAAGGGCCGGGGGATGAAGTGCTGTCAGCCACCATCAACCGCAACGGGACATTCCAGTTCCGAGCTTCCCGGGTAGGGGAAGATACCACCCTGTCCCAGATTATCCGGCTGGTGGACGAAGCCTCCCAAACCAAAGCGCCTATTGCCCGGTTGGCTGACCGCATCAGCGGTGTATTTGTGCCGGTGGTCATCGCCATCGCTATCCTGACCGGGGCGATTTGGGGCTTTGCCGGAGCTGGGGCCGAAATGGCCATCTCCTGTGCCGTGTCGGTGCTGGTAATCTCCTGCCCCTGTGCACTGGGACTGGCGACACCCGTGGCGATTATGGTGGGAACAGGGAAAGCAGCGGAATACGGCATTTTGGTGAAGTCCGCCGAAAGCCTGGAAAACCTGCATGCTATTGATACCGTGGTGGTCGATAAAACCGGTACGCTGACGAACGGTCACCCGGCGGTAACCGATATACAGGTGCTGGACCCTGCTTTTACGCAGGAGGACTTTTTGCGGGCTGCCGCTGCGGTGGAACAGGGCAGCGAACACCCCTTGGCCGAAGCGATTGTAACCGAAGCGAAAAAACAGCGGCTGGTACCTCTGCCGGTGAAGGATTTTTCCATGCAGGCGGGCCGTGGCGTACGGGCTACCGTTTCCGGGGCGGCATGGATTGCCGGGAACCGGGCCTTTTTGGAAGAACAGGGCTGTTTCACCGATGAAAACGAGAAAAACAAAGTTTTGCAGCAGGCAGAAGCCTGGGCATCCCAGGGGAAAACCCCGCTGTTCTTTGCCCGGGCAGGCCGCGTTGTCGGACTCATTGCCGTAGCTGATACCGTACGGGCCACCAGCCGCGAAGCTGTGCAGAAGCTGCACGAAATGGGTGTGCGGGTGGTCATGCTCACCGGTGACCACCACACCACCGCCGAGGCGGTACGCAAGGATTTGGGTATCGAAGAAGCCATTGCGGACGTGTTGCCCACCCAGAAGGAAGCGACTATCCGCCAGCTTCAGCAACAGGGCAGCCGGGTCGCCATGGTAGGCGATGGGATCAACGATGCACCGGCACTTATGCGGGCCGATGTGGGGATTGCCATTGGGGCCGGGTCTGACATCGCACTGGATTCTGCCGATGTGGTGTTGATGAAAGATTCCCTATTGGATGTGGTGACGGCCATCCGGCTCAGCCGGGCGGTGATTCGTAACATTCGGATGAACCTTTTCTGGGCTTTCTTTTACAACGTGTGCGGTATCCCTCTGGCCGCCGGTGCCCTGTTCCCGGCCTTTGGTATCAAACTAAGCCCCATGATTGGTTCCGCCGCCATGAGTTTAAGTTCGCTGTGCGTCGTTACCAATGCTCTGCGCCTGCGCTTTTTCCGTGGGGAAAAGACGCAAACAGAGGAACCCGATGAAGCCCTCGTCAAAGAGGAAGAAAAACTGAATTTGAAAGGAACGAACAACATGAAAAAAGTACTGAAAGTCGATGGAATGATGTGTATGCACTGCCAGGCTCATGTGCAAAAAGCACTGAGTGGTGTGCCTGGTGTTAGCGAAGCACAGGTGAGTTTGGAAGAAAAGACCGCCACCGTTACCCTTAGCACGCCGGTGGACAATGAAACGCTGATGAATGCTGTGCGGGAAGCCGGGTATACACCCGTTAGCTGTGAAGACGCCTAACCGGTATGAAAAAGAAAAGCGCTTTGCCTTAAAAAGGCGAAGCGCTTTTTGCTTATTTTTGCTGTTGTGCTGTCCGGCGGTTGAGCCCTTCGGCAGTAATGATCATCAATACCAGCAGGACCAGTAGGAAAACCGGCAAAAGCTGAATGCTGACAAAATCGGCCAACAGTCCAAACACAGGCGGCATCAGGCAGGTGCCCACATAGGCACAGGCCATTTGTAGGCCGATGACGGCCGGAGAGGCTTCTTTGCCGAAGTTGTCCGGTGTGGCATGAATAAAGCTGGGATAAATCGGGGCGCAGCCAAGCCCAATGAGCAGCAAAGCCGTCAGCGCAACGGTATTGCCCAGAGGCAGGAACAGCAAAAGCACGCCGACGAGGCAGATAACCTGTCCCAGGCGGACCATTTGCCGGTCATTTAGCTGCATGGTGATAAACCCACTGAGGAACCGTCCGACGGTAATACCTAAATAGAACAGCGAGGCCCAATTGGCGGCTTCCTGTGCCGAAACATTTCGAGCTAACACCATGTAACTGGCGGCCCACAGACCAACCGTCTGTTCAATCGCGCAGTAGCAGAAAAAAGCCAACAGCACATGAATAACGCCAGGAAGCTTTAAAGCTCGCCGCAAGCCAAACGGTTTGGCTTTTCCGTCAGTGTCCGAGGAAATATCTGCAAGTGATGCGGATTTTTGTTTCCACAACGGCAAAGAGAAAATGAGAATCGCCGTCAGCACAATTTGCAACAGGCATACAATCCGGTACCCCATATTCCATCCCATGCCGCCTGTCAGGCACCAGGCCATAATGTACGGGCCAGCCGAGCAGCCTATGCCCCAAAAACAGTGTAGCCAGCTCATGTGACGGCTGCTGTAGTGCAGCGCCACGAAATTATTGAGGGCCGCATCCACGCTGCCGGCGCCCAGGCCATAGGGAATGCTCCATAAGCACAAAAGCCAAAAAGAATTGCTGATCGAAAAGCCAAAAAGGGCCACGGCGGTCGTAGCGACGCTCAGCGCGGTTACGCCGCCGGAACCAAGTTTCCGCGTCAATCGTTCGCTCATCAAACTGGATACAATCGTACCGGCAGCAATAATCATGCTGATGACCCCGGCATAGGAAACCGGAACCTGTAATTGGGGATAGATGCTGGGCCAGGCAGCGCCCAACAGGCCATCCGGCAGCCCCAGGCTGATAAACGACAGATAGATAACGGCAATCAGTAGGTGAACCATAAAGTGATGCTCCTTCTTCCATACAAACTTCTCTACAGAAAAACAGCCGGCTTGAGGCAATTCCCCAAACCGGCCATTTTCAAACAGTGGTTTAGGCGTCGATAAACGACTGTAAGGGGGCGCAGTCTAGTCCCTGGCAGCCGGACAGGAACGCACCCAGTTGGGCGGCCATTTTCTTTACGCCGCCGGGTTGATTGCTTTCAAAGTTCAAAGGCATGATGGGATCGTGGACGGAAAGACGCAGGAGGAACCAACCGTCGCCATTTTCGGGGCCAAAGGAGACCCGAATGCCTTCGTAATTATCGGGGGCAATCTGCCAACCCTGTTCCTTGGCATAGGCCGTCAGGTTCTCGATAACGGCTTCGCCACAGGGACGGAAATCGCTTTCCAAAATGGGCAGACGGATTTCCTTTTCTTCCACGGCTTCTTTCAGCGGCCGCAGCAGATCCCCCAGTTTTTTGCCTTCCCGGCGCAGCTGGGCAGCCAGGATGATAATGCGGGTACACAGATAGGCGCCGTCATCCAAGAAATAGTTTTCGCGCAAGGCAGCATGTCCGCTGGTTTCAATAGCCAGAGGGCAATTGACGCCTTCGTTGTTCAGGCGCACGGCTTCATCGATGACGTTTTTGTACCCACGGCGGAAGCGGTGATGGTGCCCGCCCAGGGTTTCTTCAATATACGTGTGCAGCCCGTCGGATGTGATGGAGTCGGTAACGATCGTGCCGCCGGGATTCTGCTGCAAGGCAATGTAGGAAGCCACAGCGACTAGGCGGTTGCGGTTAATTTCTTCGCCGTTTTCGTCCACAGCGCCGCCGCGGTCCACATCGGTATCAAAAATCACACCCAAATCGGCCCCGGACTGTTTAACAGCCTGGCAAATGCTGGCCATAGCCTGGGCGTTTTCCGGGTTGGGAATATGGTTCGGGAACATGCCGTCCGGTTCCAGAAACTGGCTGCCGGTAATATCGGCCCCCAAAGGCGCCAGCACATTTTGGGCATAGAAACCGCCTGCGCCGTTACCGGCATCGACGACAATATGGAACCCACAAAGCGGGTGTTCGTAATCGTTTGCTTGTACCCCTTTTTTGATCAGATCACGCAATAAAGCTGCATAGTCCGTCATATAATCGGTGGGCGTTACCGTGCCGGGGATGCTGGCCGGTTCCGGCATGACGCCGTTTTGGGCCAGTTCCAGAATGGCCACCAGTTCTTCCCCTTCCAGTCCGCCTTCCCGGGTGAAGAACTTCAGCCCATTCCGGTTAAAGGGATGGTGGCTGGCCGTAATCTGTACGGCGCCGGGGCAGTGAAGATCCACGGTGGTCATGAACATGCTGGGGGTAGAAGCCAGGCCGCAGTCCAGCACCGATACACCGGCTTTCTGCAGCGTAGCACACACAGCGGCGGAAATACGCGAAGCCGAGATGCGCGAATCGTGCCCTACGGCGATCGTCAGGTCGGTAGCTGCACGGCCCGTCTTTTTTTGTAGCCAGACAAGAAACGCGCCGGTGATTTTTTCGATGACTTCATCGGTCAGATTCACATTTTCACCGGGTACGCCTTCGCTGGCAACGCCACG